>JBKJKS010000528.1:0-9107 GCA_046597295.1 Saprospiraceae bacterium | reverse complement strand
ATTAGAAACTATTCAATAGTTTGCTCTAAATTGCCATGGTGAAACTGCCTGCTGTTTCTTTTTTTAACAGGATCAGCGCCCAACACCATGTGGAAGTTTTTTTCATTTCTTTTTTTACTGACCATCGTCGGGCCGCTCCGCAGCCAGGCGCCACTCCGGCTGCCACCCTTTTGCGGCGGTTACCTGGATGTTTCGGCAAAGGATAATTTTCAGGCATTTTTCGATCCGTCCGGGCAGCTGGGTTGGAGCGATGTCGCTTCGGCGGCCTTTGTTCCTGTGGACAGCCTCCGCTATCCGCGCGATATTCTGCGTAACAATGACTGCCGCATCTGGCTACGCTGCCGAACCGACAGCCTGAGCCGCGCCGGCGCCGATTCGACGCCGCTGTACTGGCATTTCAACCTTCGGCAAACCAAGGTCGAGGCTTTCCGGGTCGGGGAGGACGGACAGGTGCAGTATTACCGGTGGGGACAAGCTGCCGATGGGCAATCCTTGCCAACCTTATTCCTGTTGCCCTTTCCACAAAACGGGCCGGCAAACGCCACCTGGTATTTCCGCATTCAACCTTTTGCCTTTCGCATCAAAGATTTCAGTCCCCGGGTCATGTCCATGAAGGGCTGGCGCGATCGCTCGGCAGTCCGGTATTACGAAATACGCCTGGAGCACAACGTCATTGTCTGCCTGGCGGGCATCCTGTTGTTTATCAGCCTGTTCATATTTATCCAGTGGGCGCTGTACCGGCGACGGATTTACTTTTACAACGGCTGTTTCCTGCTTTCCTGCCTGGCCAACCTGTACCGCTACGAAATGGAGTTTGCGGTGCCGGTAACGGCGCTGACCGCTTTCTTAACTACCCACGGCGACTACATCACCACTTATCTGGGGCACGCGTTCTATTTTCTGTTCATCAATAAATTCCTCAGCCTGCGTCGGCACATGCCGGGCCTCCACCGGTGGACAAGATGGACCGCAATTTTGTCCATTCTGCTGATATTCATCCACTTCGTGGTCTTCTACCTGTTCCACCATCACGATTGGGCGCATACGATTTTCCTCGCGCGGGTACCGCTGATCACTATTGGATTGTTCTCGTTGCTGGCCATTATTTATAAACGCCCACCTTATTACATCTTTATTGTCTGCGGCGGATTTCCGGTAGTAGCGGGCGCGCTGATTTGGATGATCAGCGGTTTCCGTCTTGATAGTGGGCTACCGGGCATACCCTATGCGACCGTGGCTTTTTATTTTGGGGTGATGCTCGAGACGCTCTTTTTCCTGTCCGGTCTAGGTTACCAGTTCAAAATAAGTGAAGAAAATAAGAGCAGGGCCCAGAAAAAACTACTGGATGAACGCGAACGTATCACCCGGGACCTGCACGACGACGTTGGCTCTACCCTCAACAGCCTGGCGGTGATGAGCGAACTGGCCCGCCGCCAATCGGACAGCCTGCCTGTCGAAGTCACCAAAACACTCGACACCATTCAAAACACGGCACGTGATACGGTACAGCGCATCAGCGATATTGTCTGGTCGGTCAATCCGAATATCGAGACGATGGGCGACCTCGTGGCCCGGATGCGTCATTTCACGTTCCTGCTCTTTAGCGGCACCACTACCCGCGTCCGGTTTTCAGTGCCGGACAACCTCGAAGCACTGCCCATCAGTGCCGACCGGCGTTGGCAGCTCTATCTTATTTTCAAGGAAGCCGTTAATAACGCCAGTAAGTATGCCGGTGCCAGCCTTTTGCGCATCGAGCTCGAAGTACATGACGGGAAGATGCGCCTTTTTGTGCGCGACAACGGGCAAGGGTTCGACCTGGCGCATAAACACCCGGGCAACGGCTTACGCACCATGCAGGAGCGGGCGCAGGCCTTGGGCGGCACCGTACGATGGCATTCGGTGGCGGGGGAGGGAACGATCGTGGAAGTCGATTGGCTGTGGTAACCTGTTGCCAAAACTACCCAAAGATGTAGGCACGTGGTAGCCGGTTGGGCGGCTATATTTGTCCTAACTTGTACACCAAAAGCTGGATGGTCCGGATTACAGACCTTGCAGCCCAAGCAATAAACCATGATCAACAACGAAGGCCAGATTCGCGTCCTCATTGTGGAAGATGTTGATTCCCTACGGGAAAGTATGTTCCAGCTCCTGAATGGGGCGCCCGGCTTCGTCTGCGTGGGTGCTTTGCCCAATGCCCTCGATATATTGTCGCAATTGAGCGTGGCCCGACCCGACGTGGTCCTGATGGACATCAATATGCCCGGCAAAAGCGGCATTGAAGCCGTCCGCGAAATCCGCCGGCAGGGCAGCCAGGTCACAGTCGTCATGCAGACCATTTTCGAAGAAGACGACAAGATATTCGAGTCCATCCTGGCCGGCGCCAACGGCTACATCCTCAAATCCACCCCCGAGGAACAGCTGCTCGATGCTATCCGCGAGGCCCGGCTGGGCGGTGCACCCATGACGCCGACCATCGCCACTAAGGTGCTTCGCTTTCTCCGGGAGCAGCCGGTGTTGGCCCAGGCCGGCAAATCCCTGCTCCCCGGCGAAGAGGACCTCAACGACCGCCAGCGCGAAGTGCTCGAGCTGCTGATGGATGGGGCGAGCTATAAAATGATCGCCGACGAGCTCTTTATCAGCATGGATACCGTGCGTTACCACATTAAAAACATCTACCGGGCACTGCACATCCACTCGCGGGCCCAGCTGGTACGCGGTCGCTGACGTATGAAGGGCTTCTTAAAAGGGCAATAGGCAAAAAAGCAAAAGGCAAAAAACTGTTTGCGCGGAGGGGCGCCATTTTGGTCAAATGACCAAGGTGACGCCCCTTCGGCGTATAGAACGGCTCCCATCCGGCCAGCACTACCCGCGCACTACATCCTTTCGGGGCGCACACTACCCAATACACTACATCATAAGTTGCACATAACCACTACTTTATGCAGTTGTGGGAGCTGACAGGCCGCCTGACCTTTGTAATATCAAAAAGCAGCGCGTCGGAAAAGGCTGCTGTTGACCGCCCCCTGACCAGCCTCCTCCTAATCGTTCGATCAACGTCCTCACTATGAAAACCTATTCGGATGTCTTCGCTATAAACCCCAGCCCTCACCTACACGCTGTTTTTGCAGATCCGTCCGTCGTAGTCGATCCCGAAACTCTGTTTCTCGAACGGTTCCAGGCTTTGCTGCTCGAAAAAGCCTTCGACTCGCGCTACACCATACCGCGCTTGTGCAGGGACCTCGGCATGAGCGCCAGCCAGCTCCATCGAAAACTGATTATCCTCACCGGCCAACCCGCCGTCAGAACGATCCAAAACCTGCGCCTGAACAAGGCCAGACACCTGCTCCTGCACCAGCGCTATTTGCCCATCACCGAGGTCGCCTTTGCATGCGGCTTCCACGACCCGGATTATTTCTCGCGGGCATTCTCTAAGCGGTTTGGCGTATCGCCCAGCAGGTTCAGGAAACAACTTTAATACTTTGGGAGAAAAGTCCGGTTTTTCGGGAGATTAGTCCAGCCCTCAGCAGGGATTGACGCGGAATTTTGAGCTGGGCAATACGCCATGCAGTAATGCTCGACCTTTTTTTCACCACTAAACATTTTTGCCATGCTGAATCAATTATTGCTTCGCTTTGCCCTCTTGCTGATCTGCTTGCCTCTGTTCCAGTCTGCCTATACCCAAGGCCTTAAAATCGGGGTACGGTGCGGCATCGTACTCGCCAACCTGGATGTTGACCCCAAAGAGGAGGATGCACCGGACTACAAAAACGTATTGGGGTATCAAGTAGCGGTACCCATCGAAATTGGATTCGGCGATATGTTCGCGATTCAGCCGGAAATCATGTACGGTCTGCATGGCCTACGGGTGGACGAAACGATGACCGAAACGGACGGTGGTTTTACCGCGACCGAACGGGAGAAAGCCACCCTGCGCATTCAAACGTTGGAAATTCCACTGCTCGGCAAAGTCAAATTTGGGACCGGAGCCTTTAAAATCTACGTGTTGGCAGGCCCCTCTTTTGGGTTTGGCTTATCCGGCAAAAACAAAGACGAATATACTTTTCGGGAAACCGCGCCAGACGGCAGCGTCGTTGAAGACTCGGAAAAAGAGAGTTATGACGTTGTATTTGTAAAAGATGGCTACCAGCAGGAAGCGGTAGATGCAATGAAGTTACCGATCACCAAGACGAACTTCAATCTGCACCTTGGTGGGGGGCTCAACGTGAACGTAGGCAAGATGACGGTTTTTTTGGATGGCCGTTACATGCTTGGCTTGAGCGATCTTTTCCCCGAAACAGAAGGCACTGCGGACGAGAATAAGACGACCGCCAAAAGTCGCCGCATGGGTATCAGCGCAGGAATTCTGCTGCCTCTGCATTAATAAAATCTTTTAAGGGGTAAAAAGTCCAGGGACTAACTTCGTGCCAGGTGGTCGGACGGAAGGGTCGGCGTACGCCGGCTAATTGATATAAAAAATTGAAAACCAATCTTTTAGCGCCATGAGAATACCACGCCCGCTTTTCTCTTCGACCGCCGCCCGCCGCATCCTCCTTTTGGCGCTCTTGGCGCCCGGCGGCCTTTTCGCCCAAACCACCCCCACCCAAATCCTCTCCGGCCTCGTCCTCGACAAGGACTCCCGCCAGCCGCTCATCGGCGCGACGGTGCAAGTCGAAAACGTGCAGCCACCACTGGGGGCGGTGACCGACGTGGACGGTAAGTTTACCTTGCAAAACGTCCCGGTCGGACGCCAGCAAATCCAGTGCAGCTACCTGGGCTACGAACCTTGGCGGAGCGATCCCCTTATCGTCAATTCTGCCCGCGAGACCTACCTGGAAATCGGTCTCACCGAAGCCAGTGCGAAGACGCAGGAGGTGGTCATCACCGCCCGGCGGCGTGGCAACGAGCCGATCAACGCGCTCAGCGTGCTCAGCACCCGCTCTTTCTCCGCCGAGGAAACCCAGCGTTACGCGGCCTCCGCCAACGACCCCGGGCGGATGGTCCAGGCTTTGCCGGGGGTGCAGCCCAGCCGCGACAGCCGCTCCGACATCGTGGTGCGCAACAACTCCGGCATCGGCCTGCTCTGGCGCCTGGAAGGCATCGACATCCCCAACCCCAACCACTTCGCCCGGCGCGGCTCGTCGGGTGGCGGCATCACCATTTTTTCGGTGAGCATGCTCGCCAATTCGGATTTCAGCACCGGCGCGTTCCCGGCGGAGTACGGCAATGCCTATTCGGGCGTGTTCGACGTGCATTTCCGCAAGGGCAACCCCGAAAAGCGCGAGTACACCTTCCGCGCCGGGCTGCTGGGGCTGGATTTCAGCACCGAAGGGCCGTTCAAAAAAGGCGGCGATGCGACGTATTTGCTCAACTACCGCTACTCCACGCTCGGCATTTTGAACAAAATGGGCCTTCACCTGGTGGGCGAGCGGGTGGACAATACGTTCCAGGACTTGTCCTTTAACCTGTATTTCCCCTCCAAAAACAAAAAACACCTGTTCTCCATGTGGGGAATCGGTGGATTGAGCCGGGAAATGGAAAACGCGGTGGAAGACCCACAGGCCTGGAAATCATACACCGATTATTTCACCCGCGACTTCGACACCAACATGGGTGCGCTGGGCGTGACCCATACGGTACTACTGGGTGATGACGCGTACATCAAAACCAGCCTAGTGGCCATGGGCCAATCCATTGATTTTGCGAATGATACCCTGACGACGGAGCGCCGCCCGTTCCGGGTCAACGACGAGCGGTACCGCGAGGGGCGTTACAGCCTCACTTCTTTTTTGAGCAAAAAATTCAATACCCGGCTGTCGCTCAAAACGGGCCTTTTTTTCAACGCCATGCCCTACTCTTTTTACCGGAGGACCCTCGGTGACCCGACCAGCCTCGATGCCGGGGGCCGCACGGCGCAGACGCAGCCCTTCGTGCAGTTCCGCTTTCGCCCCACCACCCGGCTGACGCTGCACGCCGGGCTGCACGCCCTGTTTTTTCACTTCAACCAGACCAGTAGTATAGAACCGCGCCTGGCCTTGAAATATCAACTCACTGAACAACAGTCAGTTAGCCTCGCCTGGGGTCTGCACGGACGGGTGCTGCCGCTGGGCAATTATTTCACCCGCATCAACGGTCGCGAGGTGAACCGGGACGCCGGGCTGATCAAGTCCACGCACACGATTCTGGGCTACGATCTGCTGGCGGGCAAGGCCATGCGCTTCCATGCGGAAGCCTACCTGCAGGATTTTAAAAATGTGCCGGTGGCCAAAACGCCCGGCAGCAGTTGGAGCATCTTGAACACGATCGAGGGCTTTGCCCGCTACGCATTGGTGGACGTGGGCACGGGGCGCAACGTGGGTCTCGACCTGAGTTTCGAGCAGTCGTTCTCGGGCGGGGTGTTCTACATCCTCGGCGGCTCGGTGTCGCGTTCGCGCTACACCGACGCGAGCGGGCGGGAGCACCCGACGGCCTTCGACAGCGGCGGGTCGGCCACCTTCACCGGCGGAAAGGAGTGGACTTTTCAGAACGCTTCGGTGCTGCAACTCGGCCTCCGGCTGATCTACAACGGCGGTCAACGGCTCACGCCGCTGCTACCCGGCCAGCGGGTGTCGCGTTTTTCCCAGGACCCGCTGCTCGACGAAGCCAATGCCTTCCGCGACCGCGTAGCGCCGTACTTCCGCCCCGACCTGCGCATCGCCTACCGCCGCAACAATCCCCGTGCGGCCTGGACGCTGGCCCTCGATGTGCAGAACGTGGCCAACCGCCGCAACATTGATCCGTTGACCCGCAACTACGACCCCGACCTGAACCAGTGGGTGTACCGGGAGCAGGCGGGTTTGACGCCGATCCTGAGTTTCCAGCTTGATCTATAGGGATGTGGCCAACCCTTACCCCAGGTTGGCCTGCTCCCTCCTCGTTTTTATTTCAAAAACTCGTGCGGCCTGGTCCGTCGAAAAATAAGAACAGTATGAAAAAAATCTGCTTCCTGGCTTTCCTGCTCGTCGGGCTTTTTATTGTCCCCGTTTTCTGCCAACACGTATGTGACACCATCCTGACCAAAGATGGCCGGACGCTGCTGGTCGTAGACATCCAGAAAACAAATTCGAAAGAAATCACCTATGCCCCCTGCGGTACATCAGACGACGTGCGCTATGTGATTAAGATGGATAATGTCCTAAAAATCAATTCAAAACTGAATATAGTATCTTCCAAAAAGGTGGCGACGCTGAGAAAAACAGGCATCCAGCACCTGGAATTCTTTGCGCTCGATGCCAGCAGTCGGAGCCTCCAGGTATGGGTGCTGTCCGACGTGAAAATCGAGGCGACCGGGCTTACCGCCCGCTTCGACCGGGCTTCCGAAGCACTGGCCCGGGAAATTTCGAGCATGCACGGCAATGCGGCCATGAAGCGCCACCCCAACCGGGTACTCATATACGTTAACCACTCGACGGCTAAGGCCTATGGCGATACGCTGACGACCCACTTAAACGATAAGGATATTTACAGGATCGTAGTCTTTAACCCCAAAGCCGGTAAACGCATTCAAACTGCGTTGATGATTGCCGGCGTAGTGGTTTTGGCTGGGGGGATTGCCATGCTGATCGTCTGCAACTGCCCCCACGTGTATGCCGAGGGCACTGACGGCGCCAGCCAACTGCAAGGCTCGCTGTACAGCGGCGCCATTTATCCCCAACTGGAGCGCTCCGATTGGTTACCTATGCCGCAGCTCCAACCCATTGGAAACCAATACCATATCCGGCTGGCCAATCAGGAAAGTCAACACCAGCATACCAACCTCGTTGCGCTCGAAGTGCTCGATCATGCGCCGGGGCTGCAAACCGTTTTTGATAAATACGGCCAGCTCCACACCCTCGCCGCGCCGCAAGCCCCCCTCGCCGCCACCGACGTGTCGGGCAAAAATGTGCTGCCCGAAGTGATAGCTGCGGACGAAAAAATCTTCGTTGGCGACCTCGAAAACGAAGGCCCCGACGCGACCGAACGCCTAACGCTCCGCTTCATCAAACCGGCCCACGTCCAGCGGGCCAAACTCCTGCTGAACGTCAAAAACAGCGACTGGCTCGATTACACGTATTTTGAATTTCAAGACGCCCTCGGACAATACGCCGACGAGGTGGACCGGAAGTACCGCCGCTCGCCGGCTGCCAAAAACCTGGCCTGGTCCGAACGGCAAAAAATACCGCTCGCCGTCTGGCTCGAAACTGCGTCCGGTCACTGGGAAAAAATCGACTATTTTAACCTGACCGGCGCTTCGGTTTTCCGCCAAGTTGTGCTTCCGCTCGACCTCACCCGGGTACCAGGCGACGTCGTGCACCTGCGCCTCGAATTCGGTTTCCATTTTTGGGAAATAGACTATGCCGCACTCGATTTTTCGGCCGATCAGCCGGTACGGCAAACCACCCTCCGCCCGCTGTCTGCGCTCGACCAAACCGGTCAAAACGTCCTGGCCAGCCTCCTGAACGACGACGACCGCTATTACGACCAACCCAATGTCGGTGACGAAGCACGCATCGCTTTTGAAGTGCCGCCCCTCGCGCCCGGCCAGGAACGTAGCCTCGTCCTGCAGGCCAAAGGCCATTATGAGGTACTGCATCCATCCGCGCCCGGTCGCCCGAGCCTTTTTAAATTGAAAGCCTGGGAAAAAGAAAACGCGTTGCCACGTCTTTCCCGCGAACGGTGGCGGGCAGTCAACCGCCTGACCTTACACCAGTAATTTCCCCTTCCAAAACCTTGCTCATGATAGCCTCCTCTCCTCCTCCTGGGACATCATCACCGGCTGGCGCTACCGGCTGCTGGAACTGAAAATGCTGCGCGAAATGGCCCGGATTGCTTTTAGCATCTATACGTTGGCGGCGAAAGTCGCGCTTGTGCGGCTTTCGCCAGCCCGATCTTTATAGCGCCAATCGAGCCACGATCAACTTTGTTAAAACATGTAAAATCCTTAGACATGAAAAAAATCTACTTCCTCGCGCTCTTCCTCACCGGGCTTTTTACCGCTCCGGTTTTTGGTCAAACAATATGCGACACTATCCTCGTCAAAGGTGGTACGCCCATCGTCGCTGACATAGTTCGCGCTGACCGGCAAGGCATTA
>JBKJKS010000499.1:0-2633 GCA_046597295.1 Saprospiraceae bacterium | reverse complement strand
CCCGGCAGTCGCCCAACTGGCCGTAGGCTACCTGCACATCATCATTTTCAGCATGCCGGTGCTGATCTTGTTTGCGCTGCTGGTCAATTACTTAGACGCTTTCGAATACGTCCGGCTGACCATGCTGATTTCGTTCTTCGGCCTGGCGTTGGATGTGACGCTCAACTGGCTGTTCATCTTCGGGCATTTTGGCCTGCCGCGGCTGGGCATCAACGCCATCGCTATGAACACCGGCATTTCGCACGCGGCCATGAGCCTCGCGCTGGCGTGGTGCCTGCTGCGCAAAGGCGAACTGCACTACTTTCGCATCGCCCAAATCCACTGGTCGGCCGTATGGACGCAGGCTAAAATCTTCATGCGCCTGGGGCTGCCTTCCGCCCTGCAGATCATGGTCGAGTTCGGGGCTTTTGCCGCCGGCACGGTCATCATCGGCCAGATCAGCAAAACCCAGCAGGCGGCGCACCAGATCGCCATCAATCTGGTGTCGGCTACCTACGTGACTATCATGGGCGTTTCCACCGCCGGCATGATCCGGATCGGGCAGGCCCTGGCTTACCAAAGCCGGATCCGCATCTGGCTGGCAGGAACTGCCACCCTGCTGCTGGCCATGCTGATCATGCTGCTGCCCACGGCGGTCTTTCTGCTCCTGCCCCGCCCCGTGGTCGAACTCTACATTGCCGATCCGGAAGTGGTGGGCATTGCCACGGGGCTGCTGCTGTTCGCCGGTCTATTCCAGCTGGCCGATGCCGCCCAGGCGTCCAGCATTTCCCTGTTGCGCTCCCTCAACGACGTCGTGGCGCCCTCGCTCATTTCACTGATCGCTTTCTGGCTGATCGGTTTGCCGCTGGGCTACTGGCTGGCCGTCTACCAGGGCTGGCAGGCTGCCGGCATCTGGATGGGTTATCTGTTGGCGCTCGTGGTGCAGGCGGGACTGTTTATGCGGCGGTTTTTTGGGCATCCACTGGTGCGGGGGTTACAGCGGTAACTAGTAGATTTATAGTTTTTATAAACGCCGCATTTCATCCGCCGCGCCACTCGCGCGTTGGCGCGCATCCCGCAGCTTTTTATTGCCGAACTTGTTAGTCCAGGTGAGCATGAACACCCGCTCGGCCGTCTTATAAGCACTGCTGACCCGCAGATTGATTTCCGGTCGCTCGGCATGCGTAATCCAGTTGGAGGAGGCGAAAATGTCGCTGACATTGAAGCTCAGGCTGCCCCCATCGGGACCCAGTTTTTTCTGTACGCCGATGGTGAGCTGGCCGTTCGGCTTCCAGCGGGAAATACCGTCGTATCCGGCGGTGATGTAATTGCCGGAAATTTCCAGGGAAAACTGCCGCGGCAGGGTAAAAGTCTGGGTCGAATTCAGACCGCTGAACCGGGCGCGGGTGTGGATCGCGGTGCCTTCGTAGCGCAGGTTATTTTCCTGTACCGCCACAAAAAGGCTGTTCTGCATGTCCCACCAGGAAAAGGGCTGCCAGGGAAAATTCAGTTCGGCGTAGGCCGTATGGGTTTTGCCGTTGTTCACCGGCTGGTTGAACTGCGTATTGGTCACCGCGTTCACGATTGGCAAATAGTAGATCGACGGATTTTGAAAATTGTATTCCACCGTCAGCTGCCAGGTCTTATAGCGGTAACTGGTACGCACGGCGTCCGCGAAAACGGGTTGCAGGGCCGGATTGCCGCCTTCGACCGTGGTGGGATCATAAAAGATCAGGTAAGGCGCCAGCTGGGTGAAACCGGGCCGGTAAATGCGCCGGCTGTAGGACAGGTTGATGCTTTGCTCTTCCGTGAGCTTACGGGAAACGAAGGCGCTGGGGAACCAGCTGCCGTATTTTCGGTCCACTACGTTGGGCTGCTCGACGGAACCGAGGTTGGTGGTGGTGTATTCGTAGCGCAGGCCCAGTTTCACGTCCGTCTTCTCACCGGCCTTGATGCTGAACGAAGTATACGCTGCCGCAATATCCTCTTTCAACCGGAAGCGGGAAGTCAGGTTCGGATCGACCGTCCAGCTGTCCTGCAGGCGGTCTTCCACCCGGACGTCATTATCGAAGCGCGACATGGCGCCCTTTATACCCATCTCGAACTGAATGTTTTTTCCGAAATTCTGGTTGTAATCCGCTTTGGCGACCGCGATCCGGATCGGCGTTTCTTTACTCACCCGCTTGCCGGTTTCCTGGTTCAGGGTGCCTTCCGGACTGCGGTACTGAATGGTATAATCACTGGGATTATGGATTTTGTAATTGACATAGTCCACATCCATACTGAGGGTTTTATCCTTGGTAAACTGGTGGGTAAGATTCGCATTGCCCGTCCACGAGTGCCAGCGGTTGATTTCCCTGGTAAACATCTTGACGCGACTGTCCAGTGCTCCGTTTACCGAGTAGTCTATATCGTTGACCGCATCCATATCCCAGTAGCGGTCAAAATAGGTGCCCAGCACCCCGATCACTGTTTTGGAACTCACCTGAAAATCGGCGCCCAGCCGGCCGTTTTGCGTGGCCAGATCGGGGCTGCGATCGCTGAAACCATCCGTTTCCAGGTAGTCGCCGTTGGCGGAGCGCAGCGCCCGGTAGTTGGTGAACACCTGCGGGTTGTGGTTAAACCGGTAGTCATAGCTGCCGAACAGGTTGACC
>JBKJKS010000439.1:0-7382 GCA_046597295.1 Saprospiraceae bacterium | reverse complement strand
CCCGGCAGTGCCTGGAAGTGTTCTGGAAATACCGCCACCCGGTGAGCCTCATCACCAAAAACAGCCTCGTGCTGCGCGATATCGACCTGCTGGCGCAGCTGGCTGCCGAGCGACTGGTGCATGTGGCCGTCAGCATCACCACCCTGCAGGAAGAACTACGCCTGTTCCTGGAACCACGCACCGCCACGGTACAGCAGCGCCTGCGCACCGTGGGAACACTCACCCGGGCCGGGGTGCCGGTCTTCGTGATGATGGCGCCGATCATTCCGGGCTTGAACGACCACGAAATATTCGATCTGGTGCAGGCCGCCGCCGATGCTGGCGCCCTGGGCGTTGGCCATACCCTGGTGCGGCTGAACGGCGACGTGGGGATCATTTTTGAAGACTGGCTGCGCAAAACCCTGCCCGACCGGGCAGATAAAGTGCTGCACCAGATCCGCGACACCCACGGTGGTCATCTGCATGATTACCGGCCCGGCACCCGGATGGGCGGAGAAGGGAAGTTTGCCGAAATGATCCATGCCCAGATGCGCCTGGCCAAAAGCAAATACCTGGCCGGCCGAAAAATGCCGCCGTATAACCTGGACTTACACGCACAGTACAAAACGGCGCAGCTGCGGCTGTTTTAGGAGGGCGCAATTTATTGCGCCACTTTTGACCGCGCCATAAATTGAACTGTCCGCTTACCACTACCCCGGATTGGGTAGATGTCAGGCAAGTTGCAAATTTACTACCCCCCATAGCTAACGAAAGCAGATTGTTTTTCTACTTTTACGCCTTGCAACCATAATCCGCCAATTTTAAAGACTCACCGCCACTTAATCCCCCGATCCTTACACGCTCCTGTCTCGCAGGGCCTTAGCCGATTGTTGTTAATCTGATTTTTTTCCAGGCTTTTTTATCCAGCCGGACAGACCTGCGTCTGCCCCGGTGGGAACAGGCACGGCTCTTCCCCTGCTCCGGCAGTTGGAAGATGGTGACCTGTAGAAATGTATTTGCCCGTCTAATCCTCATTCCGCTATTCTCCAGCTTGCTTTTTGCCTACTCCATTCTTTTTAATCCCTCCCAAATTTTTATTAACCGTTTAAATCTTTCTTCATGAAAAGTATTACCCACCACTCCGTGGCGGCTCGGCCGAGTCGTTGCGCCAATGCCGGTCTGTACCGGTCCAAACCTTTTGCGCTGCTTATGCTCTGCCTGTTCGTGACGGTCGGGATGCAGGCGCAGCCGTTTAATCTCAGTTCCAGCCTACCTGGTGTTGATCCAAATCCGTTAAAGACTTCAGACGCCGGCACTCGCTCCGTCCCCGTTTTCGTGGATATAGACGCCGATTGCGACTATGATTGCTTCGTTGGCAGTCAGGATGGTAACGTCAAATACTACAAAAACACGGGCACCGCCAGCGCCCCGGTTTTCGCGCTACAGCTGAGCAGCGCAAACCCCATGAATGGCTTTAATGTCGGCAGCAATGCCAAACCAGCTTTTGCCGATCTCGATAACGACGGCGACCTGGATTGCTTTGTTGGCGCTGGCGACGGTACCGTCCATACTTATAAGAATACCGGTACGGTCTCTGCGCCGGTATTTGGAGAAATGTCCGGTTCCAATATTTTCCTGTTCGATGGTAACCCCTTCGACGGCGTAGATGTGGGTTCAAATGCCTCTCCCGGTTTTCTGGATTTGGACTCGGACGGCGACCTGGATTGTTTTGTCGGTCGCAGCAACGGCACGAATTCTATCCGTTACTTCCGCAACGACGGCGACGACGCCATGCCCGATTTCAACGAGCGGTTAGGATTAAACAACCCCTTGAGTAACTCCTCGGTTGGCGCTAACGGCGATATCAGTAGTAATGCTTGCCTGACTTTCGCCGATCTGGATAAAGACGGCGATCTGGATTGTTACGTGGGTTTATCCATAGGTACTTTCAAGTATTTCACCAACACCGGTAGCGCTTTCAGTTACGTTGCTCCGCCGACTGATCCATTGAACAGCCCATCGGCTAAGGACATCAGTGCGAGTACTACGGACTATGCTGCGCCTACTTTTGTCGACATCGATGCCGACGGCGACCTGGATTGTTTTTCCGGCCGAAACAACGGGATGTTTGTCTATTACCGGAACGATGCGCCGATCACTCCGCGCACCTTGCTTTGCAAAAGCCCTTATCTGGTTGACCTGGATGCCGATGGTTTCGTGACCGTCGATCCGTCCGCCGTGGAGGTCGATGATCTATACCAGAGCAGCACTTTCAGCTGCCCAACTGAATTGAGCTTTACGGTGAGCGGTACCAACACGCTGGATTTTACCTGCAGCGATGCGAGCAATAATTCCAGCACCAGCGGCACCAGCACTGCCTCTTATCTGACGCTGCAGGCAACGGACGCGGCCGGCAATACGGCTACCTGCTCCGCCAGTATTACCGTGCTGGATGTGACGGCCCCAACGGCCGATGTTTCCACGCTGGCTCCGGTGATCCTCGATATTTGTTCGATCGAAAATTTCCCCGCCAGTTATACGCCGACGGCCACCGACGCCTGCGGACTGACCTCGGTAAGCGGTGTATCTTCCTTAGCAGCTTTGCCTGCCGCGACGGGATCTTATGTAGTAACCTGGACCTATACGGATGGACACGATAACAGCAGCTCGCAAACGCAGACGTTCCAGGTCGTATCCAACGTGGCGCCTACTTTCAGCGGCTGTCCGCTTCCTAACAATATCTTTTTCCCCGCCGATCCTTCGACTTGCGGTTACCAAGGCACAGCTTTTACCGCCCCGACCATAGATCCGGATTGTGAAACAGTTGTGGAGAACAGCAGCCATACACCTACTTCGTTTTTCCCGGTTGGTCTTACCAATGTGACCTACGCGGCTACCGATGCGGGCGGCAATACCGGCTACTGTAATTTCAACGTCATGGTGCAGGATGATGTAGACCCGGTGGTTTCCGTCGGCACTTGTCCTGTTGGCCCGGATGGATTTCTGACCAGTAACCAGGGCCTTTGCGGCGCCGTATACGCTTGGAGTGCGCCGAATTATACCGCCACTGACAACTGCGGCGGGGTAGTCAACGTAACCGTTAATTATGCTTCCGGTGCTCTATTCCCGGTTGGTTCTACTACCGTTATGTACACGGCCACGGACCTTTCGGGCAACACGGCTACTTTCTGCACTTTCGTCGTGACGGTGAACGATGTCCAAAGTCCTTCCATGACTTGCCCGGTTTCGACCACCATCAATACGGCGCCCGGCACCTGCGTGGCGAATGTAAATGTCGTACGGCCACCGGCTACGGACAACTGTTCCGTAACGGTTGACGAAACGGACGGTCTGGGTGTAGTAGTTGCTTCTACGCTTCCGCGGACCCAAACCCTGGCTCCCGGACTAACCAGCTTCTATTTCAAGGCCACGGATAATTCAGCCAATAGCGTCACCTGTTCTTTTACCATCACGGTAGTCGATAATGAAAAGCCGAAATTCACCGGTTGCCCGGCCAGCGTGGACATGCAGGCGGACGCTAACGGTTGCACCAAATCGGTCTCCTGGGCTACCCCAACCGTAACGGATAACTGCACGGCATTTACTTCTAGCACTACCTATTCCGCCGTAGTGACCGGCAAGACTTCCGGCACGGTAACCTCCACGTCCGGTACCACGAATAACTTACTTTTCAATGAAGGTACCAGCACGGTGACTTATATGGTCAGCGACCAGGCGGCCGTGCCCAATACGCAGACTTGTGTTTTCACCGTTCGGGTAACGAATACGGTGGCGCCGACCATTACTTGTCCGTCGCCGATCTCGGTAAATGCGGGCAACAGTTGCCTGTACACCCTGGCCGCCAGCGATTTAACGGGCGTAACCAATACGGCATCCGCTTCCTGCGACCCGGGTACGCTTTCTTATCGCAACAGCGCCGGTGCGCTGCTGAGTGTAGGTAGTTCCACCTTCCCCTTGGGTACTTTTACCCTGACTGCACGGGCTACCGACGTATCAAGCAACTTTAGCACCTGTTCCTTTAGTCTGCAGGTGGTCGATCATACTGCACCCGCGCTGGTCAGCTGCCCACCGAACATTACCGTCAGCAGTGCCGCCAACCTATGTGGCGCCAACCCGACTTGGGTAGCCCCGGTGTACAGCGATAACTGCAGTTCGAGCATTGTTGTTACCAAATCCACCATGCCATCTGCCGGCACTCCCAACACGGCGATGGTACTGGCTAGTAACAGCGGTGGTTACTTCCCGGTCGGTACGACCACGGTCAATTTCGTAGCCAAAGATTCGCCCGCTTCCACCTATCTCAATGTCGCTTGCTCGATCGTGGTCACGGTGGTGGATAACGTGGCGCCCCTGTTTACGAACTGCCCGTCCAGCACCATCGTTGTGAATTCCAGTGACGTTAGTTGTTCCACCAGCTACTCATTGGTGTTGCCCTCGGTAACGGACAACTGTTCGTCTATTTCCAGCAGTTCGGTGAGCTACAGCCTGAGCGGTGCTACCGGTGGTGCCGGCAATTACGGCATGGCTCCTACGGTTTCGCTGAATTTGGGAACGACTGTTATTACCTATTCCACGCAGGATGCCGCAATTAACTCCGCATCTTGCACCTATTCGGTGCGGGTAGAAGATCATACCGGACCGGCTATTAGCTGCCCGGCCAACCAGAATATCGTTGCTACCTCCGGTTGTTCGGCCGTGTCCGCACCCTGGGCCGACGCTACCGCTTCGGATAACTGCACGATAGCGAGCATTACCGGACCGACGATGATCAGCGGCCCAAGTCCAGTGACTTTTTCCGGCAACAGCAGCGCCAGAATGGGGACTTTCCCGGCCGGCGTCACCATCGTCGGTTATACGGCCACGGATGGCGCTTCCAATACGTCGACCTGCACGTTCATGGTTTTCGTGAAAGAAAACTCTGCGCCCACGATCGCCTGTCCGTCCAGCATTACGGTAAATACCGATGCCAATACCTGCACCCGCACCCTGACCCCCAATCTTCCGGGTCTTGGCAGTGCTAACGCCGCCGATAACTGCGGTGTAATGAGCCTGGTCAATACCTTGCAACAGACAAACCCTGTCGTCGGCGCCGGCAATTCCTATGTCGTTACCTATACGGCTACGGACGCATCCGGCAACACAGCGACTTGTACCCAGACCATTTCGGTTACCGACCAGGTGAAACCGGTACTCACCTGTTCGTCACAGCCTTATACCTACATCAGCACCAATGGCAATAACTGTGTGGAGAATGGCAACAATGGTGGTCCGGCCGCACCCGGTTTCAATCCGCCGGTACCAACGGCTACGGATAACTGTTCCGGCACTTTGACCGCCACCCGTACGCCCGGTCAACCTGGCCAATACTGCGTCAATACTACGCAGTACCTGCAGTGGCAGGCCACGGACGGTGCCAACAATACCGGCACCTGCTCCTACCAGGTCATTATTCAAACCTCCACCCCGCCGGTAGCTCCCACCATCGTTTGTCCGGCTACCGTAGTGGTGAATACCAACGCCGGCAGCTGCGTGGCGACAAATGTGAATCTGGGCACTCCAACCGTTACACCCGCTGGTCTGTCTGCTTCCAACAATGGTTCGGGCACTTATCCGATTGGCAATACGACCATCACCTGGACAGCCACGAACGCCGGCGGCACGACTTCCTGCCAGCAGATCGTCACGGTGAACATCAATCCGGCGAACGTTGAAGCCTGTACCAATGGCATTGATGACGATTGCGACGGCCTGATCGATAGCAACGATCCGGATTGCAACGGCGGCAACTCCGGCACCTGCGAAGAGGTCAAACGCCTCGCCAACGATGGTTTGGCCAACGATTTCTACGGGAACAGCGTAGATGTACACAACGACCTCGCGGTGGTGGGTGCTTACTACGATGACAATCCGGGCATCAACAGCGGTTCCGTATACGTACTGGATCGTGGCGCCAGCAACACTTGGCTGCAGGTGGCCAAACTGTCGCCGATGGACGGTACCTCCAGCGCCGGCGACTGGTTCGGTTACAGCGTCGCCATCGACGGTGACTATGTCGTGGTCGGTGCTTCGGAAGAAGGCGGCAACGGGGCGGCCTACGTGTTCCAGAAAGGCGCTTCCTCCAGCAGTTGGACGCAGGTGGCCCGCCTGGTTGATCCAACCGGCGCTGCCGGCGATAAATTTGGCTATTCGGTGTCTATCAGCGGCAATTATATCCTGGTGGGTGCCCCACAGGATGAACCAACCGCGAATGTCAACGACAACCACGGTTCTGCTTCTGTTTTTCTACGGACCGGCAGTGTGTGGAGTTTTGTCAGCAAGCACACGGCTTCCGATGCCGCCATCAAGGATTTCTTCGGTTCCAGTGTTTCTATCGACGGTGACTACGCTGCGGTGGGTTCGCCTGCGGATGACTATCTGGGGAAAATCGACGCTGGTACGACCTATATACTGCGCAAAAGCGCGGGTAACGTGTGGTCTGAAATTGCCCACCAGCACGCATCCGACTACTTGGCCTACGACTACTACGGCACAAGCGTCAGTTTGAGCGGCAGCAACCTGCTGGTTGGTTCCCCGCAAAATGATGTGAGCGGCAAAGCCAATGCCGGTTCGGTGTACGTACACAACCAGGATGAAGGCGGTCCCGATGTCTGGGGCGAACAGGAAAACCTGATTGCCAGCGACTTTACTGCGGCCGATCAGTTTGGTATCAGCGTCTCGCTGGATGGCGACGTGGCGGCCATCGGTGCGCATTTCGATGACATTCATGGTTTCCACTCCGGTTCTACCTATTTGTTCGATGGCTCGGGTGGCTGGATACAAAGCGGCAAAATCGACGATGTAACCGGCGGTGTGGAAGATAACTTCGGCCGCTCGGTTGGCATCAGCGGCAGTACGGTGATCGTTGGTTCGTGGAAAGATAATAATGGCGCCATTGCCGATCAAGGTTCGGCCTTGGTCTTCGACGATTGTTCCACCTTGTTCCAGGCACCTTTGGACAACCGGTCGGACGCTCCGGCTACCCTGGCTGCTCCGGCGGGCAAAGTGCTGTGCGCACCCAACCCGGCGACGGACATCATCAACATCGACGTGACGCTGGTGCAGGAAGAGGCCGTGCGCATCACCGTATGCGATGCGACAGGACGCCTGCTCGAAACGATTTTTAACGATAAAACCGGTGTGGAATCCCGCTTCCAGTGGGATGGTGGCCGCTATGGTCGCGGTGTGTACTTTATCCGCGTCCAGTCGGCCAGTGTGAACAAGGTCGTCTCGGTGACGATCCTGCGTTGAGATTAAGCTTGGTTGATTAATGGAAGAGGCCGTCCCGGAGTGATCCGGGGCGGCCTCATTTTACTTTTACAAGAAGTGCGCGCAGCCAAAGGCAA
>JBKJKS010000413.1:0-10335 GCA_046597295.1 Saprospiraceae bacterium | reverse complement strand
TTTGCTCCAGGCTGGCCAGCCGTTCCTTTTCCAGGGCGGCCTGCCGGCAAATCAAATGCACGGTCACGTCACCCGAGTCATTTTCCGCCGGAATATCCAACGTAGTGATCCGGTCGCGGCGGTCGCCGGCCGGGAATTCGGCGCCGGCGTACACGAATACCGGCCGCAGGAACCAGGAGCCGTCGAGGATGTTTTCCACCAGCTCCAGGCGGGTGGTTTGCAGCACATCCGTCTGCTGTACGCGGAAGCCCTGCGCTTCCACCCGGCTGCGGCGGATGTTTTTGGCAATGAACTGCCGGAAATACAACCGTTCCTTATCGGGCGGGATTTGCAGCACGTCTTTCTGGCGAAAGGGGCGCACCATGTTGCCGTTGATGCCCGGCACCCGGCAGAGCGTATGATCCACCAGCAGCCAGGCCGGATCGGTATTGGTAAGCGCAACCACCTCGCGTTCGCGAATGATCCATTTATCCGTTTCCGTACCCAGCTGCAGCCGGTATTCGATGCCGGCAGGTTTTTTATGAAAAGACAAATGGGGGATCAGGTCTGCTTCGGGAAAGGCCAGCAGCACGTCTTTGGCCAGGGTGCGGCGTTCGGCGTCCAGGGTCAGGGGCAACCGGTGCTGGACAATATCGGCCAACCAGGCGGCGAGCTGGCGCTGCATATAGGCTTCGACCGTCGGCCGCGTGGCGGCATCGAGCAGCAGACCGGTGAGTGGCACGGCGGTCTTCGCCTTGGGTACCTTGAAGCGGGCTTCGATGTGCTTCGGCTGCAAGGCTTCCACCGTGGCGAGCAATCGCTCCTCGGCAGCGCTGAGCGTCAGCCCGTGGGATCCGATGGTCGCCGGCAGGGCTTTTTGCAGCAAATGCAGCAGCGTGCCGGCCCGGTCGGTTTGCACCACGTAGGCGGCGGGCAGGTAGCAATTTGCGGTGAAAGGGTAGAGATTGAAGACGAGCTGTGCGGGCATGCGGACTGGGGGACTAATCAGGGGCAAAAGGGGCGCGAAAATAGAAATTCAGCGCCGCAATAAACCGACTTTGAATTACCTTCACTTCAATGATTGCTGCGCATGGACGCCCGACAAGAAACGTTGCTGGCTTTTTCGCCATTCTCCCGCCGATCCGGATCAATGCTAAAACGGACCTGGATCCGCTGGACGACCTGGGAATACCTGCCGATGTGGCTGAGCAATCTGCCGGTGGTGGGCTGCTATTTATGGTACGCCGCCAGGGCGCGTCACCTGCTCTTTTTCAGCGCTGCCAACCCTGCCATTCCCCTGGGCGGGGCAATGGGCGTATCCAAATACGACATTTTGTGCCATATTCCGGCGGAAGTGCTGCCCAAAATGGTCTTTGTACCGGCCGGGGTTCGCTTTGAACAGGTGTTGCACGAAGTACAGACGCTAGACATCGGTTTTCCGCTCATTGCCAAACCGGACGTTGGCGAGCGGGGGTTTTTAGTCAAAAAGATCGGCAGCCCGGACGAACTACAGCAGCACCTGACGCGCTACCCGGTGGATTTCATTGTCCAGGGGTTTGTAGACCTGCCCCTGGAAGTCACCGTACTGTATCACCTGTTCCCAGGGGACAACAGCCGTTTCCGCATCACGTCGGTTTGCATCAAGGAATTTTTGCGGGTCAGCGGCGATGGTCAGCGCAGCCTTCGCCAGTTGATACTCAGGAATCCGCGGGCTTCATTTCAGCTGGAACGGCTGGAACAGGAGCTGGCCGGTGGCCTGGAACAGGTGCCGGCGTCGGGGGAACTACTGCCGCTGGGCATTATCGGCAACCACTGCCTGGGCACCAAATTTCTGGACGGCAACCACCTCATCGACGAGCAGTTGAACGGGATTTTCGAACGGCTCTGCCGCCGCATGGCCGGGCTGCACTATGGCCGTTTCGACCTGAAATGCGCCAGTGTGGACGCTCTGAAGCAAGGGCATTTTCAGGTGATGGAACTCAACGGCGTGCTTGGCGAACCGGCGCACGTATACGATCCGGCAGTGGGTGCCTGGCGCGCTTACCGCGATTTTTTCCGGCACTGGCGTTATATCTTTGAGGTCAGTGAAGCGAATCGCCGGGCCGGCGCACCGGTGACCACCTTGCGAGCAGGCTGCAGAACCCTAGTCCAGTATTTTGCTTATAAAAGGCAATTGGCTTGATACTAGTAAACAGTAAATAAAATTGACATGCAATAAAAAAAAATATCTCAGTAGCATAAGTCAGGTCTGGCGCACCGGGGCCTCCCCGGACCTTTGTCCGGTCATTGGTTCAAAATTTAAACCGACCTGATTTATGAAAAAGACATTCCTGCCGCTCATCCTGATTACTTTTCTCCTCTCCGCCTGCTGCAAAGACGGCGATGGCCTCCTGCTGTTGGGCCTGCTCTTGCCGGAAGGCACGGTCATCCCCTGCGACTCGACCCTCGCTACGCCTTACCAAAAACGCTTCGCCGTAAAAGGCTGGCTGAGTAACACGGTAGTGACCGATGGCTCGAAGGCTTTGTTGGTTTCGTCGGACGAATTACGCTGGACCGATTTAAACACGGGTACGGTGCTCCAGTATATTAAATCGCCGGCCGCCAGGAAAGCTTTTAGTTATCCCGACGCCGTGTACCGGCACGGCGACCTGGCGGTGGCTGCTTCCTCCATGCACTTGGCCGCTTTTAATGTGCGGACCGGCGCAGTGGCCTGGGAACGCACTTTGGCAGATTGCGACATTGCCCAGGGCGTTTACGGCGTAGGCGATCAATATTTCGTGACCCGCAGCATTACGGAACGCGACGGCGTAAGCGCTCACGCAGTCTTTGTCGGCAATATCCAAGACGCGGACCGGCTTGACCTGCTCTTTACGCCGTCCTACAGCCGCGATACCAATACCTGGGCGGGCTACGGCCGGATTACCGCGCTGTCCGCTTTTGCCGGTGCGGATGGGCACACCTATCTGCTGACCGCCTTTTTCGAGCCCCAGCGAAACAGCCAAACCGAAGCCCACTTTATGGCGCTTTATGATGCCACGGCCCGCAGCTGGGTGTATGAGCGACAACCTATCCAGACCAGGATAGGCATTCACCGCATGACCGTCGCCGGTGCTTCCGCCTACATCGGCGTGGAAAAGCAAGTGCTGGCCTGGGATTTGGCGGAGGGAATAATGGTGGATTCGCTCGTCTTGTTTAATAACAATAACTACCCCAATAGTTACGAAAAGGCGCGGGACCTGTGGGTCAATGATCAGTACGTCATCGTCAAAGCCGGCAACGGGGGCGTGCAGGTTTTTGACCGGACCAGCCATGCGCCCTTGTACCGGATGTACCGGGCGAGCTCAGTGCGGGTGGAATTCGACTCAGACCGTCTGCTGGTTTTTGACGAGGGTCTCCTCCATGTTTGCAAAATATCCACCGGACAAATACTACAAACCATCACGCCGCCCTGTGAGGGGCTTACGGAAAAGTCCGCAGTATGGAAAGACGGGCAGGGGAACATTCAATTGGCGGTAGCTGGCGGTGCCGGGAATATTTACCGGTATGTGCTCCAGCCCTGAAGCAGCTCTCCGTAACCAATGCTTTGGCCCGCACGGCTAATAAACCTCCTCCACAACCGGAGCGCGTCCCACTGGTGAAGTGGGTCGCGCTCCGCCGTTTAGGGCGTTATTTTCCGTAACGGTAATCTACCGGCACTTTGCCGGCCAGCAGCCGACCATTTTCTATGGTGTATGGACTGCCGGCCGGCACCAGCACCAGCAGCCGCGCGGCATCGCCGGCAATATCGAAAGCGACCTGGCCCTGGACGCCGCGGCGCAGGAATTTCCGGCTGACGGCGTCGTACACGTCCACGCTTTTGGCGCCGGCGTTCATCGTCACGTTCTTGGTTTCCCGGTAGGGATTGAAAAACAAATAAGTCGGATAAGCACCGGGATTCCGAAACATATCGGTAGCCCGGCAGTCGATTTGGAGGATCTGGGCCACGTTGGTCGGCTGGATCAGGCCGCCGAAAAAGCCGACGTGGCCGCTGCCATAGACCGAGAACATGGATTCCTGCGGGTTGCCCGGGGCCCAGAGCGGGCCGTCGCCCTGGGCGAATGGCGTGATTCCCTTGTACTTATCATAAATAGATTCCTTGATCAAACCTTCGTAGGCAATGGCATTATTGGTAATCGCCTTGCGATCGGGCAGCGCCTGCAGCGAGTCGGGAATTTCGTTCGGGTAGAACAGGCGCGCCGTATTGGCCGCATTCAGCGCCCATTTGCCCACACCCCGGGCGTAGCGCTGGTCGTAGCGCAGCATGGCGGTGAGGGGCCAGGCCAGGTCGAAGGTGTTCATCGCGAAACCGTAGCCGCCGTTGTGCACGGTACTGCCACTCATGCCGCTCACGTCATAGCCGCCCCAGTTGCCGACGATGACCCCCCAGCCTTCGCGGCCCTTGGCGTCGCCGTCGAAGGTCCAGTTCAGGAACTTCTGCACGTCGTACTGCCCGCCGGCCTCCGCATTCAGGCGGGCGGCCATGTAGGGCGCAAAGGCCATCAGGATCTCGTACGAGCGGTTTTCCTTTTGCTTGCCCAGCACATTCAGGGCATTTTGCGCGGCCCGCAGGTACTTGGCATCCCTGAATTTTTGATACGCCGCGTACAGGATAAATGCGTAACCGGCGGCCACATCTTCCTGGGTGGGAATGTGGTTTTTGCCCGGCGTCATGGTCTTGAAATCGAAGAACGAGTAGCTGTAATTCTGGCCGAGCACGGAATCGGACTTATAAAACTGCTCGGCAATGGTGCGCATGATCTGCGGGTAGCCCTCTTCCTGCGGGTAGTAATGCCCGACCGCGTAGAACAGCACATTGTTGTACACGTCGTACCAGTAGTCATTGCCGTAGCCACCGCCAACATGCGCTGCTTTGCCGGTAAAGTTCATGACGATATTCCAGCCGTTGTCTTTATTAAAGTAGTTGCGGGCCATGCGCACGTAATTGCGGCCGTCCTGCTTGCTCTTGTCGATGCCGACCAGGGTAGCGCCCACGATGGAGCCTAATGCCCCCAGTGCTTCGTGGTTTTCTCCCTGGTTGACGCTTGGGCCGAAGCGCACGTCGCCGATGGCCGTATAGAAGCCAAACGTGGGTTCTTTAAAATTGCGACCGGCATTGTCCGTCCAGATAAGCGGTAGGAGCGGCCCTTTGGCGTTAAAATCATACACGTAACGGTCGAAATCCAGGGCGGTTTTTTTCCAGTCCCGCAGCTTATACGGTTTGGGCTGGTTGGGCATGGCTTCCACGCGGGGAATGGCCACCTGCTGCACCGCTGCGGCCTGTGGCTCGAAGGTCGGTTGAACTGTTTTACAGGACCAGATGTAACCAAGTATTACCAATAGGAAAGGAGCATATTTTTTTAGCATGGTGCGATTTGTTATTTATTGTTACAGAAGGTGTACGAGCGCATTTCCTTTTAGTTTGTCCCACTTAGAGTGGACGGTTCCCGAAAGGATGACAAAAGTAGAGTACTCCTGAAATGCTTAGTCCAATGGTTTATATGGAAAAAATTAAACCCGACAGACTTAAGTACGCGCAAATTTTATCTGCGAAAATCCGTGGCTATCCGCGCAATCCGCGTTGCATCAAATCGGTTCCCTGACCAGCCCCACGTTGCCTTCTTCCGCATCCTCCTCCTTCCAGGCCCGATCGTTCAAAATAGACTTGGCCATAAAGATACCCAGAAAATGGACCACCGCGATGACCAGCAAGGCGTAGCGCAAAGCCACGTACTCACTGACGTAGCGGGCCAGCACGATGAACAAACCGCAACCGAACAAGCGACCCAGGTACAGCCCCAGTTCGTGGTTGAAAATGTAGGTAAACTCGTTGCGCTTTTCCTTGGCCGCTACGTAGTCGATCACTTTTAACTGGATCGGGAAGTAGGCAATATCGAGCAGCGGACGCGCAAAGGCCAGGCAAATACCGAAGAGAATCACCCCCGTGGCGGAGAAGAGCGCAGCATTGAAGAATGCCCCCAGCACGAACAGCGACAAGCCGGCGGCATAGATCGCCAGCCGGTGCTGCGGCTTGGCCCAGCGGCCGAGAAAATACAGCAGGATGGCCGATAAAAGGGCCACGATCGACTGGATGGCGCCCAACGAACCCTCCTTGCCCACCAGCCGCAACACGAGCATGGTCGGGGCCGTGACAATGTAGCCCTGTGCCACGCCTTTGAGGGCCGCCATGCCGAGCATTTTATTCCACAGGCGATCGAAGTTAAAAAACAGGAAAGGAGACTTTTTCGGGTTCTGAAAATTGCCGCGGTGGACCAAAACAGACGCTACCGCGGTCATGACGAAAACACAGCCCGTGACGATGTAGTAAGCGAAGTTGACATTGTTGTCAAACCAGCCGTTCTTTTGCGTCGATGCAATAAAAGCACCCACCGTCAGCGGTACGACGATGCCGGTCATGGTGTAAAAGAAAGTCTCGATGCCATAGTAGTAATTCCGGTTACTGTCCTTGGTGGTGTTCAAGGCCAGGAAGTCACGGTTGGCCCAGAAAAAACCATAGGAAAGGCCCATGATCAGGCCGGCAAAGAACACCCCGATCGTATCCAGCTGGTTCAAAGACATCATCGCGGCCATAGATACGCCGCTGAGCAGCATGCCCAACGAATAGAGCCGGGAAATCGGCACATGGTTCAGCAGGAAGCCATTGATCATGAAGGTGGTGGGAATACCCGTGTAAACGGCCAGCTGAAAGATCACCACCAGGCTGATGTCGGACGAATTGCGCATGATGTAAGCGCCGACAAATAATTCGATGATCGGAATGACCAACCCGTAAATGAGGTTGGTCAACAGCAGGGTGCGCATACCCAGGGGATGCGATTTGAAAAAGGCGATTTCCCGTGTCAGGTTTTGCAGCATGGTAAACAAATTGTTGGTTATATTTGCTTTGAAAAAATTCTTCCTGTTTTTTAGCGCCTAAAGATGGCCCATTCAAAAATCAAAATATTGATCCACGCTATTGTAGGCGTGAAATACCGCGACGCGCTCATACTTCCAAGTGTCGAGGACGCTGTCCATGAGTTTATGCGTCATGAGTTTATGCACTGCAAATGCCCGCTTTTTGCCCTCAATGGGACGGCGGACCACATACATGCCCAATTTCTACTCCACCCCGACCTGAGCATTAGACAGGTGATGAAGCAGGTTAAAGGCGCTTCCTCGCATGCAATCAATCAATCCAAACTCTTGGCGCATAAATTCGCCTGGCAGGTGGGGTTCGGTGCCTTCTCTTTGGGAGAATCGCAATCTAAAACGCTAAGCCGCTACATCGCCAACCAGAAGCAACACCACCAGAAAATAACTTTCGAGCAAGAGTACCAGCAGTTTATTCAACTGTATGGCTTAGCGGATTTTGATGATGGTCCGGCGGAGGATTAGCGCCTGATGAAACCGATAAATCGGTTCACCTCACCATTTCGCTCTGTCCTGCCCACGACTAAAGTCGTGGGTTGATGCACGGAGTGCTCATTCACCAACCTAACAATCCAAATTTCATTAGACCACGACTTTAGTCGTGGGTCTTAACGGCATTTGGCTATGCTAACCGATTTATCGGTTTTCTATCTGCTGCTGGGACGCTAAAAACCGATAAATCGGTTCCCTTCATTATTCCGCTTTATCCCACGACTAAAGTCGTGGGTTGATGTACGGAGCTGCCCATTCACTAACCTAATAATCCGAATTTCATTAGCCCACGACTTTAGTCGTGGGATGTCCAATATTTATCTCTACGCCAACCGATTTATCGGTTTTCTTGCTGCGCAAGGAAGACAAAATATCCGCCACCGACAGTGTCGCGCCGCAAATCACCTCATCCGAAGCGCCGTAGTACATAGTGATGGCATCGCCATCGACCAGGTGGCCATTGGTGAAAACCACATTGCCGAAAAAGCCCCGGGTCTCGTAATCCTCTACCGGTTCCAGCAGAGGTGCTTCCGAGCGGGCCAGCACCCTGGCGGGGTTCTCCAGGTCGAGCAGCACGGCGCCCAGGCAATAGCGGTGCTGGGCATCCGCACCGTGGTAGATCTGCAGCCAGCCGGCTTCCGTTTTGATCGGGGCAGCACCGGCGCCCACGCGGGCCGAGTCCCAATGACCTGCACGCGTCCGGATCAGGCAGTGATGGCCGCCCCAGTGCAGCAGGTCGGGCGAAGTCGCCAGCCAGATGAAATTTCCGCCCAGCGCAATGCCCGAGGGGCGATGCAGGCAGTAGTAGGCGCCGCCGATCTTTTCTTCGAACAGGCAGCAATCTTTGTTATGCGGCGGTAGGATCATGCCGACCCGGTCGAAGGTCCGCCAGTCGCGGGTACGCATCAGGCCCACCCCCACCCCATTTTCCGACACTTGGGTGTAGGTCAGGTGGTAGACGCCCTCGATCAGGCTGACCCGACAGTCCTCGATGCCGAAGGTTTCCAGCGGGCCATGGCCCACTATTTTGGTTGGCAAGTCGGTCGGTTCATAAAAATGCAAACCATCGTCACTGCAAACCAGCCGCAGGTGAGAAATGGTCGAGAGATAGGTCATGCCATTATAATGCACCATGCGGGCATCGGAAAGGTCCAACTGTGGATCATTTTTCTCAAATTCCAGAATTCTCAGGCTGCCATCCGGCTGCATAACCGGGAAGGAAATCATGCCCTCTTTTTGGGCCGGCCGTTCCGCTACGCGCAGCAGCAACCAGGTTTTGCCGGCAAAGGTAAAAACGCCGGGATTCAGCACACATTCCACCACCAGACCGGAGTGGCTGGGCCGGATATCCAAGGTTTTTAAAATAGGATTTTGTATAAATCGGTCGGCCATTTATTTAAGGATGAATGATGAATGATAAATGATGAATAATTAGGCAAGTTTAATGTTTGTATACAAGGTCGCCATTCAACATTTTACCGGCTTCTATCTATATTTATCTATTTCAACGAAAGTTAAAAATTGGACATTGAACTATTTCCGGATGGAATAGCCCAATGTCCAAAATCAAAGACCGATAATCAATTAGCGTTTATCAAACTTCACCGAACCGATACTCTTGCCATCGACCACGAAGTTGAGGAAGTAGGTGCCCGCCGGATAGTTACGCACGTCGACCGGAAACTGACCCGCCGGTATGGCATTTTTTCCAAAACGCAGATCGCTCAGCTGGCGACCCTGTACATCGACGACGCGCAGCAGCAACGACGCCTGGCCATCAAACGAGTGCTTCACCCACAGCAGATCAGTGGCCGGATTGGGATACACCTCCTGTACCATTTGCCGTAAAGCAGCACTCAGGTAATCATTGATACCGGTAGTACCCGTTTCGTATAACTGTGCGATTTCCGCCGCCGTCAGGGCTTTGTTGTAAATTTTCACCTCATCCAAGGCTCCGATGAAGTAACGTCCGCCTTCGACGGCATCGCTGGCCATAATCAGCGGCCGGCCCGTGCTGTTGAGTTTGGTAGCGAAGGGCTGACTGTTGACGAGTTCGCCATTGATATAAATCTGGTCGTTGACGCCATCGTGCACCATCGTCACGTACCACCAGAAACCGACGGTCAGGTCATTGCCGTCGCCGGAATCCATGTCGTGGATCAGATTCGGGAACTGGGCATTATTACCGTTGGTGGTCCACACGATTTTATGGTGCTGCGGCAGGGAGATTTTCCAGCGCTGGTCAAAGTGACCGAAGTCCAGTACGTAAGCCTCGGCATCGGCCGTATTCGTGCCATCTACCCGGATCCAGAAGCTCACCGTGGTAAAGTCGGAAATCAGTTGCACGGCATTGGGCACATACACGGAATCCTGGTCGCCGTCGAATTTAATATTCTGGCTGCCACCATTCGGGTGCGTGGGCGTTTCGAAAACCGGGTTGCCACCAATGGTGCCGTGGTTGTTGTAGGGCGTGGCATCATTGGCATTGCCGTCGAAGCGGTACCAGGCGACCAGGCCCGGCTCACCGGTGTTGATTTCCTGGTCGGTGGTTAAAGTCAGTTCCGAAGTATCCGAATTATTCCCGGCTTTATCGAAGGCGTAGATTTCGAAAGAATACGGGGTTTCCGGATCCAGGCCGTTCACCAGCACCGAGGTAGCCGTGGCGGCTAAGGAATCGAACAAAACGCCATCGACAAAGACCACGTACCCGAATACCGCCCGGTCGTCGGTGGAAGCGTCCCAGGACAGCAGTACGGAAGTGGAACCCGTTGAACCGGCCAGGTTGCCCGGCGCCGTGGGTGGTGTCACGTCGGGTGTCGCTTCTTCGCCGGAGGTCACTTCGAGCGTGGTGATCAGGGACTCATTGCCCGCAGCATCCACGGCGCTGACCCCGAAAAC
>JBKJKS010000398.1:0-11260 GCA_046597295.1 Saprospiraceae bacterium | reverse complement strand
GAAGATCGAGCAACTTTTAGGCGACCTGTGGGGTTGCACATTTAACCAGAGTAGCGGTGCGAGAATATGTGCTTGCACGTAACTTTCGTAGGATTCCCCGGCTACCCTTTGTAAAAGTAGCCCAAGCAGGATATAGTTGCCGTTTGAATACTCATAGGTTTGCCCAGCCGGGTGCTTCAAAGGTGCCCCCTCCATATAATATCGTGCGCTTTTTTCCAACGCAATCCTCCCCAGTATAGATAGAAAACGCCGTTTTCCAAGCCGCTGAACCGGAGAGGCCGCTGGTTTGGTAGAGCAGATGGCCTACGGTAATAGACGATAAGCTCGCCACACGAGGAAGAACAATAAGTGTGCCGACGGAAGAGAATATGCTTTTCTTCATGGGAAGCTTGGCAGATGATTGTTGTTACCCCGCTATCGAAACCCCATTTAAAGGTATTTCCACTATTTCATACAAATTTGGTACAACAGCCTGCCACCCGAACGTGTCCCTTATTTTCACCTGGAATGTATCGGCGGCCTGTCTTTCACCATGGACGATGAAAATGTTTTCAGGGGCGACCTTTATGTCGCTCATCCAATGCAGCAGTTCGGTTTGGTCGCCATGCGCCGATAAGCCATGCAGGACTTCTATGCGGGATTTGACCGGATAATATTTACCCTGTATTTTTATTTCATGGATTCCATCCAACATTTCCCGTCCCCTTGTCCCTTCCCCTTGGTAGCCCACTAAAAGAACCGTATGCTGTGGTTTATCGATATACTGTTGTAAATAACCCAAAACCCGGCCGCCCGTCACCATGCCGCTGCCGGCAATGACTACTTTAGGGAATGGCGTGTCCATCAATTCGAGCGATTCCTGGTAATTTTCTACTATTTGGAACATCTCGCACATAGCGGTGAAGTCCTCTGCAGGCAGTTTATGCCAGTCCCTGTGCTTTTCAAATACCTCCAACACACGGGTAGCCATGGGGCTATCCATAATCAAGGGCACATCAGGCATTTCACCGGATTTTCGCAATTGCCAGAACAGGTACATCATGACCTGCGTACGCTCTACCGCAAAACTTGGGATGATGACCGAGCCGCCTTTGGCGATCGTTTCGAGCACTATTTTTTTCAGGCGCTCTTTGGTGTCAATCTCCGGATGTAGCCGGTCGCCATAGGTGCTTTCTATAAACAAGACATCTGCTTCTTTGGGTCTCTGCGGTGGCCTTAGCAACAAATCAACTTCCTGCCCGATATCGCCACTGAATACGAATTTTTTCTGCTGAATATGCACTTCGATAAACGTGGAGCCGATGATATGGCCGTTGGTTTGGAAACGGGCCTTTATTTCGCCCCCCAAATCGATCCATTGGTCAATGTTGATCGGGGTGAAATGCGGGAGCGTGGCCTCTACATCTTTTTCACTGTACAGCGGTTTGGCGGGATGGTGCTTCGAGAAACCCCCTTTATTGGCCTGTGCGGCTTCTTCTTCCTGCAATCTGGCACTGTCCCGGAGGATGATTTCCGCAATGTTGAGCGTGGGAGCCGTGCCGTAAATCTTCCCTTTGAACCCATCTTTTATCAGGCGGGGCAGGTAGCCCGTGTGGTCGAGATGCCCGTGGGTGAGCAACACAAAATCAATGGTTGACACATCCACCGGGAGATGATCCCAGTTCAGCAAGCGCAATTTTTTCAAGCCCTGGAAAAGCCCGCAATCCACCAGGAATTTTTTCCCGGGCGCTTCTATGAGGTACTTGGACCCGGTTACGGTGCTTGCTGCTCCTAAGAAATGGATGAAAACTTGGTCTTTCATATAGTTTGATTTGCTTTTTACAGTTTTCATTTTTTTAATTCAGGAATGGAAGCATTTTTCACACCGACCAAAGCATAATTTCAATCGCCATCTTCCTCACCACCTTGCTCTGTGGGCGTTTGCACTGCCGCTCGTCAATACCGCCGCGCCACCACCAGTTTTTCAAAAACAGCCCGCTCACCCGGCGTTTGCATTTTCAGGAAATAAGTGCCGCCGCTGATGCCGGACAGGTCGAGCCTTTCCGGCGATGCCGAAATCGGGTCGAATCGGCTTTCCAAAACCTGGACACCCCATGGGTTGTATAGTGAAACGATCGCCGGTTGGCCCTGCCAGGCTTTCAGACTTACAAAAACCGACTCGCTTGCCGGGTTGGGGTACAACAGTAGATTGGTCGACTTTTGAAAAGTGTTCAAATCCTCGCGCCCCTCGCTTGGAAGCAGCAAATGTTGCCCGGCATTGATCGTCCAGACCGCCTCGTCATCCTGCGTGGGGGTACAATTGGCAGGACCGCTGCCGGGCTGCGAGTCCGGATCGCTGGGTGACTGCACATAGGAAAAAGCGATAATTTTCCGTTCGGCAGCGGTCAGGGTGAACAGCGGGATTGACAGCTGAGCAATCTGGCCCGGAGCCAGATTGGTGAATTCCCAGGATTGAGATACCTGCTCGTACGTGCCGAATGAAGGCGGCGGCGGCGTTCCGGCATAAACTAGTCCCGAAGCTTGGGTAAAACCATACGCAGTACCCAACTCGCAAACCCCGACGGCAATTTTTGCCGATTGGATAGTCTGATTACCCGTGTTTTTGGCCCTCAACGTAAAGGTCACGTTGCTGTAAATGGCAGCGGTCGTTTGGTTGGCCTGCAACGTTAATTCCAGGTCGGCGCCGCCGCCCGTACCCGGCGTGACCGTGAATGGTCGGGCGCTGAGGTTGTTCAATTCGTCCAGTTCCGCAATGGTGTTGTCCACGTCGGCCTTCAGGAAAAAGAAATAATTGCCCGGCGCGAGGTTGGCCGGCACGGCAATGGCGCCCTGCACGTTTGGAATCGTCCCGATGGGCGTGTTACCGGTCTGAATCGTTCCCACGAGCAGATCGTTTGCCCCCAATTGACCGTCCGTCGAAAGGTAAGCGCCGATGGAGTAATTGCCGGTCGCGTTAGCAGTTCCGCTGTTTTTCAGGTCAAAAGTGAAGGGCACGACCGTGCCCTGCGTCCCGGACGAAGACGCGAGAAAATTAACGAGGCTCAGATCAGGACGGCTTTGTCCACCGCCGGGCGCGATGTGGATCGAGTAGTCTTCCACCTCGCCGTAGGCAAACGTTTCGCACGGTGTGGGGGAACTGCCGCGCTTCATGGCCACGCGCATGCGGGTGGTGAAGTCCTGGGTAAAGCCGCCCAGGATAAACACAGAGGTCGTGACACTATAGAATGATGTGCCGTCGGGAGGCTTTGGCACAATGAGGGAAAGGTACGTTTCCACATCTTCTTCGAAAACACCATTCTGGTTGTAGTCGATCCAGATTTTCCAGTACTCGTCGAACGTGAAGTAACTAAATCCAATGTCCAGGGTGAGGCCCACCGGGGTGCCCGCATTTACATTAATCGTTTGGCCAGTAAAATCAGAATAGGGACTTTTGCCGGAACTTTGGTCCACGCCGCCCATTTTTACCCGCGCAATCCAGTCGTGCCAGGGAAATTCCCCCTTCGATGCGCAAGGGACAATTCCATCTTGCTGATTCGTAGCTGCGAGGATAGCCGGCCGCGTGGCGGAGGGAGGCAAATCGGATGCTTTATTTTCTTCCGCTAAATTGTGGGGCCAGGCAATGTCGGTTTGTGCGACGATGGCAGTTTGAGGGAACAGCGGCAAAACCGCCCAAAGAAACAGGAACGAGGTAGTGATTTTCATAAGTACTATGCGTTGGATGCTTTATGGAATGACCTGGGGAATCGGTTTCTCCGGAAATTTCTTAAAAATCGCCTGAGTGGCTGCTTTGATACGGCTATCCGCGTCCGCTGCTTTGATATTTTCCAATCCACCGACCGCCGCGCCGCGCCAAACCTGATAGCCATTTTTCGCATCCAGGAAATCAATAATGAGCGTGCCCTCCTGATATTGTACCGCCCGCACGCGGTTGCATGGTTCAAAAGGCCCGCCGTCTTGCCGCATACAAGCCCAGTTGTGCATGTACAGGACCTCATTTTTGATCACCACATGGTAATGCAGCACCAGATCGGGTTTATCGGTGCAGGGTTGAAAACCATACCGGCTCATTTGCGCCTCCACGCCGGCGCGGATTTTGCCCTGGGTGCTTTCATTCAGCCATTCGGGGCCCTGATTGCCCTGCGCGCTGCCGGTGTTGTCCGACCAGTTGTAAGTGTGGTATTGGTACAGGTTGACCCCCGGTTCTTCTTCCGAATAGACCCTTGCGAAGGGGGAACAACTTTCAAAAATGAACAAGGTGGCAAATAGAGCCGGAAGCAACGTCCAAGTTAGTTTTTTCATATTTTATTTTAATGCAGGTAGTGCTACAGGGCTGCGAGGCAGTTTTACGGCGCCGGGTATTTTTTCAGCGGGCTTCGCCGCTTCTGCCGCGACCATATTTTCAATGCCTTTCAGCAGCGCATCGGCATTGAAAGAAATGCTGTCAATGCCCTCGTTCACCAGAAATTGCGCGAATTCCGGCATATCGCTGGGCGCCTGTCCGCAGAGGCCGATTTTGATGCCTTTCCGGCGGGCGGTGCGGATGGCCGTGGCGATGAGTTTCATCACCGCCGGATTTTTTTCATTGAAAAGTCCGCTCACGAGCGCGGAATCGCGATCAAGGCCAAGCGTCAGTTGCGTCAGATCGTTGGAGCCAATGGAAAACCCGTCGAACAGGTCGGCGAATTCCTCTGCCAGGAGCACATTGCTCGGTATTTCGACCATGACGTAGATTTCGAGGTCGTTTTTACCCCGTTCGAGACCAAACTCGCGCATCGTTTCCAACACCAGTTGACCTTCCTCCACCGTCCGGCAAAACGGGATCATTAGTTTTACGTTGGAAAATCCCATTTCCTCGCGCACCCGGAGCATGGCTTTGCATTCGAGCGCGAAACCGTCTTTGTACAGCGGCGAATAATAGCGCGAGGCGCCACGGAAACCGATCATCGGGTTTTCTTCGTCTGGCTCAAATTGCTTGCCGCCGATGAGGTTGGCATATTCGTTGCTTTTGAAATCGCTCATGCGCACAATCACATCATGCGGGTGAAATGCCGCCGCGAGGGTGGCTACGCCCTGCGCAAGCCGGTCTACAAAAAAATCTTTTTTGTCGCGGTAATGCCGGGTCAGCTGCGCTATATCTCGCCGCACTTTTTCGTCGGTAAGTTGCTCAAAGCGGGTCAGCGCCAGCGGATGCACCTGGATGTGGTGCGTGATCATAAATTCCATGCGCAGCAAACCCACGCCCCGGTTGGGCAAAAACGACTGCTGAAATGCCAGCGAAGGGTCGCCGAGAATGAGCATCGGCGCTGTTTGGGGCATTTTCAGGTTGGAAATGTCTTTTTCGGTGACCGTCCACTCGGCTTTTCCGGCATAGATGAACCCGGTTTTACCTTCCGCACAGGAGACCGTGATCATTTCGCCATCGTGAATTTTGTCGGTTGCGTCACCCGCGCCGACGATGGCCACCGTGCCCAGTTCGCGGGCGACAATGGCCGCATGGCTCGTGCGCCCGCCCTTATTGGTGACGATGGCCGCCGCGCGTTTCATAATCGGGTCCCAGTCCGGGTTGGTGATGTCGGTGACCAACACTTCGCCTGCCCGCAACAAATGCGCTTCTTTCGGCGAGCGCAACAGGCGGGCTTTCCCGGTGGCGATTTTTTCGCCCAGCGCGATGCCTTCCGCGAGCTTTTTTCCTTTTGATTGGATGGCAAACGTCCGCAGGGTCGCGGCACGCTGCTTTTTATCTTTAGCATGCACCGTCTCCGGGCGCGCCTGCACGATGTACAGCAGGCCGGTCAGACCGTCTTTTGCCCATTCGATGTCCATCGGTTTTTGGTAATGCCGTTCGATCTGGGCACACCACTGGCCGAGGATCAGTACATCGGCATCGGAGATGGAAAAGGTGTCGCTTTTCTCCGGAGCGGTCGGTTGATTATCAACGGGTTCACCCGTTTTTGCAGCGTCGGCATAGACCATCGTCCATTCCTTTTCGCCCAATTTTTTTTGAAAAATGGGATTGCATCCGGAGCCGATATGCGGCTTGAACAGTACAAATTCGTCGGGCGTGGAGCGGCCCTGCACGATGTTTTCGCCGAGTCCGTAAATGCTGTTGATGACCACTACTTTGTCGAAACCCGTGTCCGGGTCGAGGGTGAAAGCCACCCCGGAGGCCGATAAGTCGGAGCGCACCATTTTCTGCACGCCCACCGAAATGGCCACGTCCACGTTGCCAAATCCCTGGTCTTCCCGGTATTTGATGGCGCGATCCGTGAACAGGGAGGTGAAGCAACGGTGTACGGTTTTCACCAAGGCCGCTTCCCCGGCGATGTTTAGAAAACTCTCCAGTTGCCCGGCAAAACTCGCCGAGGGCAAATCTTCGGCCGTCGCGCTGCTGCGCACCGCCAGCGAAATATCGGCGCCTTCGCGCGTGCACAAATCCCGATAGGCTTGGTGGATTTCGGCGACCACGGCCGTCGGCAGCGGGGCGTTCTGAATCAGGCTGCGCGCTAGTTTACCGATGGCCCCGAGGTTAGAGAAATTGGTTTTATCCAGCTTTTCAACAATAGCCTCCAAACGTTGGCGCAGCTTGCTTTCGGTCAAAAACAGCCGGTAGGCCTCGACGGTGACGGCGAAACCGTCGGGCACCAGGATGCCCTGGGGCGTGAGCTGGGAGAACATTTCGCCCAGCGAGGCATTTTTGCCGCCGACAAGCGGCAGGTCTTGGATGGAGATTTCTGAAAATTTTTTGATGAAAACGGGCATGGCTATTCATTTTTTTAGTTCAAAGACTTGCTGCTATTTCCTCCACTCCCGCCAACTGCTGCACCTTTTCGCCCAGCACCAGCAAGGGCAGCGTGATGGTCGTAGCGACGCGCTGGGTCTCGCTCTGGTTTAGCAGCGTGGACCAAAAAGAATGGTGGTGCGGAATCATCGCCACGAGGTCGGCGGCGCTGCGGACGGCTTCGTACAGAATCCCTTTATCGACGACCGCTTCATTTTTGTAGAAGTAACCGTGGCGGGTGCCGGCGAGCATGGTTTCGAGGTTGATTTTGGCAGCCGGCCGGAGGCCCTGGGGTGTCGAGGTGGCTATTTTTTCCAGGTCGAAGAAATTCAGGACCTCGATGTAGGCATCGAAGACAATCGCCAGCGCCCGGAGTACGCGCAGCGTGTCGGGGTTGGGAATTGCGTGGTCATCGCAGGAGAACAGGATCTTTTTCACCGGATGAAACACCACGCCCTGGGGCACCACGAGCAAAGGCAGGCGGCCGTGGCGAATGGCGGCCGTGGTCACGTTGCCCGCCAATGCATTGAGCATTTTATTCCCCCCTTGCATGCCCATGACGACCAGGTCGGCCTGCTCGGCATGAAAGATTTCCTCCAGATCCTCGTGCAGACTCAGGGAGCGCACGACGCACTCTATCTCGATCGGATAGGTACGGGACAACTCCACTTTGATATCCTGGAGCCCGCGCTCAAAATCCACCCCCATCTCGTCCCCGAACGTGTTGGGGTACATCTCGGGCAAGTCAGTCGCCGCCACCGGGTAATTGAAATGGCGGAACAGGATCAGCCTGGCGTTAGCGGCGGCGGCGAGTGCAGCGGCGTACCGGACGGCATTGCCGGCGCTGGCAGAAAAATCGGTACAAGCGATGATGGTCTTCATATTGTCAGCACATTGATGCGTTTACAATTTTGTCCTACAACCGAAGGCCAGGCCTGGTTGGAACAACTTTATACTGTACAAATGTGCCGGGATCCGCCGATGGGATGAAATGACCGGCGTCATCATGGCTGGTAATGATCATCAACACCAGCAATTGCGCCGTCAAATGGCTAATATTACCCCCATCCCTGACCTTCGTCAGCGCTACGGGCCAGCCTGGCGGCGCAACTTTGGGTGGTCAATCAAAATCAAGCCTGCTTATTTGCTATGAAAAAAGACTCGCCTCTTTACCTGGACGACCTCCTGAAAACCGGAAATGCACAGATGCAAAAACTCCACACCATCGTGCGGGATGCGCTGCTGGAAGAAGACCTCATCGTGGACAAGCTGCTGCACCCGCCAGAGGACATCATGACCCAAGGGCAGCGCATATCCGACCATGTAGCCCGGTTCGGCGGCAGTTGGCGGTTCATTATCATTTTCGGCGCGGTACTGCTGGTGTGGATACTCTTCAATCTGGTGGTCGCTCCGCGAATGGTCTTTGACCCCTACCCTTTCATTCTGCTCAACCTGGTGTTGTCCACCATCGCCGCGATGCAGGCGCCCATCATCATGATGTCGCAAAACCGGAAAGAGGAAAAAGACCGCAAGCGGGCTGAAAACGACTACCTGGTGAACCTGAAAGCGGAAATCGAGGTGCGCAACCTGCACCGGAAGATGAACCTGCTGATGGAGGAGCAAATGGGCAAAATGATGGAGGTGCAGGGCAAGCAATTGCAGCTGCTGACAGAACTCCATGCCGCCATGAAGAAGTAAGGCTACCTGGAAACCTGGCAACTTTGAGCCCCTGCAGCCCCTCACTTACGTACGCAAAAATGAAAAAAACCCAAAGAGTGAGTGCCCAGGCGGCGATCGAAGCGATCCAATCCGGCGACCATGTTTTTATCCACAGTGTCGCCGCCGCGCCGCAGGCATTGCTCCGTGGTATGATCGAACAGGCGGGCCGACTGGAAGGAGTCCGTTTATACCATATTCACACGGAAGGCCAGGCGCTGTATGTCCAGCCTGCTTATCAGCATTCGTTTTCCGATTATTCCTTTTTCATCGGCCGCAATGTGCGCCAGGCGGTCCAGGATAACCGGGCGGACTATATTCCCGTACTGTTGAGTGACTTGGGCAGCATCTTCCGCCAGGGTGTCATTCCGCTGGATGTGGCCTTGGTCAGCGTTTCAAAGCCAGACCCAGATGGCTATGTGTCGTTGGGTGTGTCGGTCGACGTTTCCCTGGCCGCCCTGCAATCCGCCAAAATCGTTATTGCCCAGGTCAATGCCGCCATGCCGCGCACCCGGGGCGACGGCGTCCTTCACCTGAGCAACATCGATTTCCTCGTCGAATACGACGAACCCCTGCCCATCACTACTTACCCGGCGCCGAACCCCACCGAACTGGCCGTGGGCATGCATCTGGCAGCGCTGATCCCCGACGGCGCGACCCTGCAGCTGGGTATCGGCGCCTTACCCAATGCCGTGCTGCAGTGCCTGGGCCACCACAAAGACCTCGGCGTGCATACCGAAATGTTTTCGGACGGGCTGATCCCGCTGCTCCGATCCGGGGTGGTCAACAACAGCCGCAAATCCCTCCTGCCGGGCGTGACGGTGTCTTCGTTTTTGTTCGGTTCGCAAGGGCTGTACGATTTTGTCGACGACCACCCGGCCATCGTGATGAAAGAAATGAGCTGGGTGAACGATCCGGACAACATTGCGCAAAACCCGCGGGTCGTGGCCATCAACAGTGCCATCGAGATTGACCTGACCGGGCAGGTCTGTGCCGATTCCATCGGGCAGCGCCTGTATTCCGGCGTGGGCGGACAGGCCGATTTCATCCTCGGCGCCGCGCATTCGCCGGGTGGCTTCCCGATCATCGCCATGACTTCCCGGACCCACCGGGGCTTTTCCAAAATAGCCCCGACCCTGCGCGACGGCGCGGGCGTCACCGTTACCCGGGCGCATGTGCACTGGGTTTGCACGGAATTCGGAGCGGTAAACCTGTATGGAAAAAGTTTGCGGGAGCGGGCCCGACTGCTGATCTCCATCGCCCATCCGGACGACCGCGCAGTACTGGAAAAGGCCGCCTGGGAACGTTGGAACCGGGCCTAGTCAGGCTAACCGATCCAGTTTATTGACCATTACCGCATAGAGCATATAGAAGATAACGACATTGAAGAATACCCATATTATCGTATGGGCGGTCTTAATCAGCGTTAATTTTGTTGCGCTTTGCATTGATTTTGCGGTTATATTTTTTCTGCCTTATCGTATTCAATCGTTTGGATATAAAACCTGGCATAGGGGAAATCTCCTTTTTCCAATCGCCAGAGTACCTCAAAACTGGTGGGCACCCCTACCCCATGCAAAGTTTTGTAGTTATCTGCTTTAATCACCCAGGTCTCCAGATTTTTTTCATCCATGTAGCGTTTGGTTTCCATCTGCGTAATCTCCCCAAGCGCATTAAAGGTCACCCGGAAAAACAGGGACAATGTATGGTAGTGGAAAGTCAATTCAGCCGACTGTGCATCGATGGGCGACCATTGCAATCTTTCGCCCGGCAATAAATTGGTGGGGTATAGTACGCTTTCGCCCAGCCATCTGAGCGACTCTCCCTGATCATAGTTTTCCCCCTGGCCGTCTACCACCTTGATCAGCGAAAAAAGGGAGACGACCAACCTGCCTTTATCCGCAATATACATATCACGGGCAGTAAACAGCGCGGTATGGCCTTTCCAGATAAAGCCGGGCCTTTCCGTGGTGGCATATTGTTCCCCCGTTATGTTTACCCAGTTCTTATCCAACCCGGTTTTAAATTGCCCATCGTGCGTGATCCTTACGTAACTGATATAGGGTTGGCCTTCTTGCAAAACACGTTTAAAATAGCGCTGCACCGGTTCCGGCAAGCCAATTAATGCTTCCTGTCTAAAGGTCTTACCGGAAATTTTTTTTGATTCCGCAAATAACTGTCTTACTTCCGCATTGAATTGGATAGATAAAATTACTTTTCCAATGATCAAGATAATTGTCAGCAGCCCAAATACTGAAAAAATAATAGTCATAGGTATATATTCTTAAAGATGCTTGTCATCAGATGAAAATGTTAGGCTCTAATCTTTGTAAGGTCTTCATTTTCTGCTCGCTGTTTGATTCCAAGCAGGCATTTACGCATCATAATAATGTCACCAATATCATAAAGCAGGTAGTAGATTATCCAAAAGCCCTTCCAATTGTATTTTGTCCTGAGCCGGGTGAGCAAACGTGTATTTCCATTATCGGTTGGAACCAAGTACCAAAGCCAGGTAGCCTTACCCACCTTGTCTTCCCAAAGAATGTAATTGCAGGCTTGAAAACTTTTTACCCACATGCCATTTTGCAGGTCTGGCGTGAATGGAATGAACTGTCCGATTTCGATTTTTTGAAACGGTTGAAGGATTTCTGTTGCACTGGCAATTCTTGCATTGTCTATCCAGTCAATACTATACCACCCGGCACGTCCGCATCCAATCTGAATAATCCATCTCCATATGAGTTGAGGAGAAGCATGGATGGTTAT
>JBKJKS010000107.1:0-12677 GCA_046597295.1 Saprospiraceae bacterium | reverse complement strand
CAGGAAGAAGGGATCGTAGTTGTAGAGATCCACATAGTAGGGATCATAGTAATCCATCGAGCGGGTCGGGCGTTGGAAGCGACGGATGCGCGAGGAATACTCGTACGCGTAGTCGTCTTCATCACGGTACTCGTCGTCATCATCGCCATTGTAGCGGCGGGTGACGTTGCTGTTGCCTTCCGAATAGTTGTCGTCCTGGCTGTTGGTGGCAGCAGGCGCGACGGGCCGGTCGGTAGCGGGGTCAAAATAGAGGTCGTCCTGGGCCTGGGCGGGCGCTTGCAGCGCCAGCATAAAAAAGGCCAGCAACATCCAAAGCGGGGAATTATTTTTTTCTTTCATGGCAACGTGTGTGTGTTTGATCGTGCGTGTTCCGGTACGCAAGTTTACAGGGTCAAAACTATTACCTTTGCGCACTTTTTTTGGTTAATGTGGCTTTAAAGCCAGGTTCACCAATGGTTAAAGTTGGTTAAGAGCGATGTGTTAAAAAGGCAATGTGTTAAAATCCGCGAAATTTTCCCCTTGCTTTCCGGGTATCGGAATTGTTGGGCGTCTTTTTTGGTTGACCATAGAGACGATCGGTATACAAACAAGTCAATCCGGCTTTCGGTTTTTTAACCCCACCTTAACCAAACTGTACTTCTTATTCGTAAAAAGATCGTGCCCCGGCACACCAGCAATTTACACCTAATTTTATTCATGGCAAAAGAAATTACACCCCGCGCGGAAGACTATTCGCAGTGGTACCTCGACATTGTACGTAAAGCCCGGCTGGCCGATAACTCGCCGGTACGCGGCTGCATGGTGATCCGGCCGCTCGGCTTCGGCATCTGGGAACGCATGCAGGGGCAATTGGACACGATGTTTAAAGACACGGGCCACGTCAACGCTTACTTCCCGCTGTTCATTCCCAAAAGTTTCCTGAGCAAGGAAGCCGCCCACGTGGAGGGCTTCGCCAAGGAGTGCGCCGTGGTGACGCACTACCGCCTGAAAAACGACCCGGACGGTGGCGGCGTCATCGTGGATCCGGAGGCTAAGCTGGAAGAGGAACTGATCGTCCGACCCACTTCGGAGACCATCATCTGGCATACCTACCGCGACTGGATCCAGAGCTACCGCGACCTGCCGCTGCTCATCAACCAGTGGGCCAACGTGGTGCGCTGGGAAATGCGCACCCGACCCTTTCTGCGCACCACGGAGTTCCTGTGGCAGGAAGGGCACACCGCCCACGCCACGGCCGCCGAAGCCATGGCCGAGACCCGGCAAATGCTGGACGTGTACGCACAATTTGCCGAAGAGTATATGGCCATGCCCGTCATCAAAGGCAGGAAGACTGCCAACGAGCGCTTCGCCGGCGCGGTAGAAAACTTTTGTATCGAAGCGCTGATGCAGGACGGCAAGGCGCTGCAGGCCGGTACCTCGCACTTTTTGGGGCAGAATTTCGCCCGGGCCTTCGACGTGTTTTTTTTGAATAAAGAGAATCAGCAGGAACTGGTCTGGGCCACTTCCTGGGGGGCAAGTACCCGCCTGATCGGCGGCCTGATCATGACCCACTCCGACGACGACGGGCTGGTGCTGCCGCCGCGTCTGGCGCCGGTGCAGGTGGTCATCGTGCCCATCCCCAAGCCCTCGCCGGAACTGGACGAAGCCGCAGCGAAAATCGCGGCGGATCTAAAAGCCAAAGGGGTGCGTGTCAAAATCGACAATGACGACCAGAACCGGCCCGGCTTCAAATTCGCCGAGTATGAAATGATCGGCGTACCGATCCGTCTCGGTCTCGGCATGCGCGACCTGGCCGCCGGGCAGGTGGAAGTGGCACGCCGCGATACGAAAGAAAAAACCAACGTACCGCTGGACGGCCTGGCCGAACACGTGGCGCAACTGCTGGAAGACATTCAGCAAAATCTCTTCGACCGGGCCAAAGCCTACCGCGATGCCCACATCACGCGGGTGGACAGCTGGGCGGAGCTGGAAGAGGTGCTGGAGAACAAAGGTGGTTTCGCCGCTGCCCATTGGGATGGCACCACCGAAACGGAACTGGAGATCAAGGAAAAAACCAAGGCGACCATCCGCTGCATTCCGCTGGATTGGCCGGAGGAGGCAGGCCAATGTATCCTGACCGGCCAGGCCAGTGCCCAGCGGGTGTTGTTTGCGCGGGCGTATTGAGGAGGTGTGGAGGCTTGACTTGCAGGTCTGTGAAAATATGGAGGGGATTGGTCAGGGGCCAGTTCCCTTCACTTATATATCAAGCGCAGGAAGACCATATATCAGCGTTTCAAACGCTTTCTGCCGGCTGCGCCCTACCCCGCTGCCACTCCCAGATCCGTCCGTCCTCGATGTCGATTTTTTCCTGCACGAAAGTGAAACCCAGCTTACGCAAAATACGGCAGGACGCATTTTCTTCGGCCAAAGTCTGGGCAGTGATCACGCGCACTCCCGACTGCGCAAAGCCGAAATCACACAGCGCCTGTGCCGCTTCGGTACCGAATCCCTGGCTTTGGTAGTCGTCGGCGATCTCGTAGCCGATCTCGATGGATCCGCTGGGATCGGGTGGCCCTTTGTAACCGCAGGTGCCGATGAGCCGCACGTCGTGGCGGTGGATGATGAGGTAACTCCACCAATCGGGTTCGTCGTCGTGTTCGCGCAGGTAGTCGCGCAGCCAGGCGTAGGCCTCCGGAAAATGCAGCCAGTTCCCGGAAAATCCGACGCCCCCCAACCGGGCAGCCAGGGTGGCCCAGTCCTCGGCGACAATGGCATCGAGCAGCGGCAGGGTAGTGGGCACGAGGAACAGGCGGTCAGTGGTAAGCATAAATAAACCGGCAAAATAACAAAAGGCAAGGTGGCAACCTGAATGGGTCAGGCAAATCACTTACCCATGAGGACTCACATTTTCGGCAAAGCGAGGGCAGCCAGTGCCTTGGCCGGTTCCAGGTTGTCGTGCGGCTGGTCGGCAGTGGTCAGCGCGATGCTGAGCACCTGGTAGCGCTTGCGGACGAGCAAGGTAGACGTTTGCGTACTCCAGAGGGCATCATCGCCCAGGCCGGTCACATCCTCTTCGTAGGTCACGCGGCGGTCGCGGCGGAGTTGGGCAAACTGTTCCCGGGCGATCAGGGTAGTGCCATAACCGAACACCTGCACGGTCAGGATATTGGCGGGGTCCAGGTAGGTGGCCCCTTCTTTTTCATTGTTCGTTTCGCGTTCTTTCCAGTCCGGCTTGTTCCAGGTGCGCAGGCAGAAGGCCTGTTTGGGCAGGGTGCGGGCGTTGAAAGCATCACGCTGGAGATCGATCTGGAAGTGTTGCTGCACTTCGGCATCGGTGAGCAGCTCGCAGCCGCGATCAAGCCAGGCATTTTCGTGGCGGATGGGCTCGCCGCTGAGGGTATCCCGGTCTTCGTCCAGCAGCTTCTGGGCCCGGGCGGAAGGTGGCGGCGGACCGGGTGGCTCCTGCCGGCAGACCGATAAAGTAAACAGGGCAACCAGGGCGATGAGGCAGCAGAGCGGACGAAGCATAAGTTGATTTTTTTGGCTGATCATCCAGGTGCGCAGCAGGGGAAATAATGGGTTTATGCCGGTAAAAGGGCGGGCAAAGATAAAGCGCCTATTGTCCAATTTTGGTCACCGCCGACCCGGATTTCTATTACGCATGGCCAGTGTCGGGTTCCCGGGGGAGGGATTCCATCGAAAAAATCATTCGCCCGGTTTCAGGTGACGCTTTATTCCGTTCATTTGCCCTGTTCAAAATTATAATTTCATTTTTCCACCACGGTCAATCAAAACAGAAATGGCACAATCGAATACCGAAATTTGGGGACACCCGCGCGGGCTATCCTTGCTCTTTTTCACGGAAATGTGGGAGCGCTTCAGCTACTACGGTATGCGGGCCCTTTTTTCGCTGTACATGATCAATGCGCTGCTGTTCTCCAAAGAAAAGGCGTCTGAAATATACGGCAGTTATACGGGACTGGTCTATCTCACGCCGCTCATCGGTGGCTATGTGGCGGATCGCTACTGGGGCAACCGCCGGTCGATTGTGCTGGTGGCTTACTGATGGCCATTGGCCAGTTCCTCATGTTCGGGAGTGCCTCCGTGTATCAGAATGGCAGTTTATCGATTCCCCTCATGTGGGGAGGCTTGGCGATGCTGATCATCGGCAATGGTTTTTTCAAGCCGAACATCTCGTCCATGATCGGCCAGATGTACGTCGAGGGGGATCGTCGCCGGGATGCCGCTTACACCATTTTTTACATGGGCATCAACCTGGGCGCCTTCATTGCCCCGCTGCTCTGCGGTTATGTAGGCGACACGGGCAACCCGGCCGACTTCAAATGGGGTTTCCTGGCGGCCGGTATCGGGATGGTCCTCGGCACCATTTTGTTCCAGACCCAGAAGGATAAGTACGTCATCGCGCCGGATGGCTCGCCGATTGGCGCCGCGCCGAATACGGCGGTGCAGGTAAGTGCCGATGCCGGTTCGGGCGGCCTGGGCACCCAGCAGCTGTTGCTGGGACTGGGTTTGGCGGTTGGCTCCTTTTTGTTGTTCAAATACGTTTTATCCTTCGATACGATCGCCGGACTGATTTACGCCATCACGATTTCCATGATGACGGTGATCATTACCGACAAATCGCTGACCAAAGTGGAGCGTGACCGAATCGTGGTGGTCTACGTGTCCGCCTTTTTCGTGGTGTTCTTCTGGGCGGCCTTCGAGCAGGCCGGCGCTTCGCTGACCTTTTTTGCGCAGGAACAAACCGACCGTTCGCTTTTCGGCGGCGTCGTACCGGCCAGTTATTTCCAATCGGTGAATGCCGTAGCCGTGGTGCTGCTGGCCCCCTTTACGGCGGCCATCTGGGTAGCCCTGGCCAAGCGCAAATCCGAACCCAACTCCCTGATCAAGCAGGCCCTGGGCCTGCTCATCCTGGCCATCGGCTATGTGGTGATCGCCATCGGCGTAAACGGGGTAGGCCTCGGTATGAAAGTCAGCATGTTCTGGCTGATTGCCCTGTACGTCATTCACACGATCGGTGAGCTGTGCCTGTCGCCTATAGGCCTGTCGCTGGTGTCCAAACTGGCGCCCATGCGTTTCGTATCGTTGTTGTTCGGCGTCTGGTTCCTGGCCAATTCGGTGGCCAACAAGGCCGCCGGCCAGCTGAGCGGACTTTATCCGCCTTCCGGCGCAGAATACGCATTGGCTGCCGAGAACCGGATTGACAATGACACTTATCGCGGCATTCTGGAAGGCACCGTACAAGCCACGCCGGAACAGGTGACCGTAGCCAAGGAAAAAGCCTTTCCGCTGGAATATCCTGCTTTTCTCGGTACGCAGATTAAGGATCTCTACCAATTTTTCATGCTGTTCGTCGGCATGTCGGGCATCGCTGGGCTCATCCTGTTCGGTCTGTCCTTCCCGCTGCGCAAGATGATGCACGGAGCAGATTAACAAGGGGCAAAAAAGCAAAAGGCAAAGGGCAAAAGTTCAACCTGGTGTGGCGCTGTGCCTAATGCCTTATCTTCCTCCAACCCGCGATGGCCTTCCGGCTGCCGCGGGTTTTTTATGGTTACCGCGCCTCCGGTTTCAAGCTTTACCCATTGCCTTTTTTGCCCTTTGCCCTTTGCCTGGTTGCCTTTTTTCTTTTTGCCCTTTGCCTGGTTGCCTTTTGCCTTTTTGCTTGTTGCCCTTTGCCTGGTTGCCCTTTGCCTCCTGCGGGTTGTTTTTTTGCTAAAACCGGACGAATGCACGGACGGCTATGGCATTTTCGCCGCAGGGTGTACCTTTGAAGCCCTGCCCCCGCCGGCCCTTTTCCGGAAAAGAAATCAGGTCGGTTGCCACGGGGCCGGACAAATATTCACATCATCAGGCTGCACTATGAATCGCCCACTACTACGCTTTTTCTTTCTGGCCCTGCTTTGCGCCGGATTCTACCGGGCCGAGGCCCAATGCCAATATCAGCTGGATATGTTCGATACTTACGGAGATGGCTGGAATGGCGGGGTATTAAAGATCACGGCCGGACCGAACACCTATTCGTTTATGCTCGACAACTTCAATGATGACGGCATCGACAGTACGCTGTATTTCGACGTGACCGCCGGGCTGCCGGTGGTGGTTTTCTGGTCGCCGGGCGCATTCGCCAATGAAGTATCGTTCAACCTGTACAACAACGACGGCACTTTGCTCTATGGCTCAGGCATGCTGTCCACTTCGCCGGGCCTGCTCTATACGGCAATCGCCGCCTGCCCAAGCTGCCTCAAGCCGACCAATATACAAATCGAGAATGTGTACGATACCCGTGCCAAGCTGCGCTGGTCCCCCGCTCCCAGCAGCGATGTTGTCGGCTGGTTGGTTATTTATGGTCCCCAGGGCTTCGTACCGGGGCCCGGCGTGGGCGATACAGTCTTCGTCTCCACGCCGAAAGTGACGCTTACCGGTTTGCAGAAAAAAACCTTCTACGATTTCTATGTCGTGCAGCAATGCGATACGACCGATTTCAGTGCTAAAGTAGGGGTCAACAGTTTTGAAACATACTGGACCAATGACGTGGGTATCAGTGCGGTGCTGAGTCCGGTCAACGGCTGCGATCTGGCTGCGGATGAAACCGTGACAGTGGTACTGACCAACTACGGAGCCGCGCCACAGACCTTGCTGCCTTTCCGTTACAGCGTGAACGGCCTGGATGCCGGCGTGGCGCAGCCCACGGATGGATTCTTTACCGGTGTACTGGGCAAAGACAGCAGCACCGTCATCGAGTTTGAAACGACCTTCGATTTCTCCGCCCCCGGCGAGTACGTCATCGCCGTATATACCCAACTGGTGGGTGACGAGGAGCCGCTGAATGATACCACTTTTTACTACGTGAATAACCGCCTGGTGGCGCCCTATTTCCAGAATTTTGAAACCTGGAATGGTGGCTGGTTCGTAGACACGACCAGTATACAGCCCTCCTGGGACTTCGGCGATCCGGAAAAATTCGAGCTGGACACGGCAGCCAGTGGCGTCAATGCCTGGGTGACCAACCTGACCGGCGTACACAACAGCAATGAAAAATCCTACCTCCGCTCGCCCTGTTTCGACTTCTCCGGCCTGACGGTCGATCCTTCCATCCAGTTTTCCCTGTTTAAAAGCCTGGAAGCGGACTATGACGGCGCCTGGCTCGAAATGTCGCTCGATGGCGGCATCATCTGGGAGAAAGTGGGTATGCAGGAGGAGGGATTGAACTGGTACAACAATTTCAATACGGAGAACCTGCTGGGCGACGTCTGGGATGGCAAGAGCGGCGGTTGGGTGCAGGCTCAGCATCGCCTGCCCGGCGCTTCCGGCATCAGCGGTGTACAACTGCGTTTCGCTTTTCAGTCCGATCCTTTCCTGGAGAACGGCGGGGTGGGCATTGACGATGTGCGCATTTTCGTCACGCCGACGGGCGACCTGGCCGGGCTGGACGTCCGTACACTGGGCGCGGAGGATGAATGCGGATTCGCCGCCGACAGTGTGACCCTGCGGCTGACCAACCTCGGCACAGAGCCGAAAAGCTTCTTTCAAGTGGCTTATTCCATTAATGGTGGAGCACCGGTGATCGAGAATGTCGGCCCCACGGTCGTCGGTCCGGATGAGCAGTTCACCTACACGTTCAACACGACCTTCGATAGCCGCAACGGAAAGTTCGAGATCGTGGCCTGGACGATTTTGCTGGATGAGCAAAATCTCTCCAACGATACCACCCTGATCCATTCGGTCGATCATGCGCCCCTGTCGTTGCCCATACAGGAAGATTTCGAGTCGGGCTTCACTTTGCCGGCCGGGTGGATCACCAGCGGTTTCATCACCAACGGCAACAACAACACCAGTTATGTGCTGACCCAGAACCTGTTTGAGTTCAATACGAACTACACGACCCTGCTGCCTCGTTACGGTTTGGTGGGAGCCAATGACAGTCTGCGCTTCGACTATCGCATTACGGACTATCCCGACGGCACGGAGCCCACCCTTTTGACCAACGGCACCCAATTCACGGTGCAGATTGCTGCCGACTGCGGCCCTTTTGAAACGGTGTACACCATTGACGCAACGACCCATGTACCTACTGCCGACCTGACATCGGTAGCCATTGGGTTGGAACAATATGCCGGCCAGACCATCCAGATCCGTTTTCAGGGTACCTGGCAGGACGGTGATTTCTTCTTCGATCTCGACAACATCAATATCCGCGCCTGCACGGTCGATCTGGATCTGACGGCCGACGTAACCCCGGCCACGCCCGGCCAGAACAATGGCCAAGCCACGGTGAATGCCGGCGCCGGCGATCCGCCTTACAGCTACCAATGGAGTAACGGACCCGTTACGCAGACCGTCACTAATCTGGCCATCGGCCAGTATACCGTCAAAGTAACCGACGCTGCCGGCTGTACAGCCGCACTGACGATCAATATCGGCAGTTCGGGCCTCGGAGAAATAACCGGACTGACCCGCCTGGCGCTCCAGCCCAACCCAACCGATGGCCGGGCCCAGCTGACGGCGACCTTCGAACAGCCCGTAGATGTGCAACTGGAAGTGGTGAACCTGCTCGGACAGCGCCTGTGGACCAGCACTGTGGAACATACCGCCAGCCTGACGGAGGAAGTGGATCTTTCCGCCTTTGCCGACGGTATTTATTGGGTTCGCCTCACGGTCGCAGGGCAAACCATGACTAGAAAACTGGTGAAAAACCGGAATTAACCGCTGGTAATCCGCCCATTATGACCGCGGGCCATTCCGAAGTTTCGGAATGGCCCGCTGGTTTTACCACGACTGTAAACCGGGAGGGCTATCGGCCAATATGCGACTGATAATCGGCCGCCGACAGCAGCGCATCCAGATCGGCCGGGTTGGCAAGTTCTATTTTTACGATCCAGCCCTGGCCGTAGGGGTCTTCGTTGAGCAGGCCCGGGTTGCCCCCTTTCGAATCATCCAGAGCGGGATTGAATTCTAATACCTTCGCCTTCACCGGCATGAAAAGATCGGAAGTTGTTTTCACCGCCTCCACCGTACCGAAGATGGTATGGGCTTCCACGGTCTCGCCGACCGTTTCCACCTCGATGTAAACGAGCTCGCCCAGTTCGCCCTGCGCGAAGTCGGTAATGCCGACGTAGGCCGTGTTGTCCCCGTCAAGGCGGATCCATTCGTGGTCGTCGGTGTATTTGCAGTTGGCCGGAAATGTCATTTTGTGCGCTTGAATAGTGGAATGGTAAATGGTGGAAACGGACAAAAGTAGGATTTTTGCGTGGCGGGCAAATTTTGCCGGTAAAAAAAATTGTCGCGGGTGTCGTTCAACGTCCGCTATTGGCCGTTGGCCGTTTTTTTACCGTACATACGGGGCGCATATGCCTAAAATTTACCTTCTTTGGCCACTCCTTCTCGTACGGTGGGTTTAGCCGCCACGTAACCAAGGGCTGTATTGTCGGCGGCTAAACCCGCCGGTACGACCATTCACTATTAAATCGGATTGAACTTCCCGCTATGAAATACCTACCGCTGCCCGCCGAGCTGTTTCAGCTGAACCGCAAGCGCTTCACCCGCGAGATGAAGCCCCACACGATCGCCATTTTCAACGCCAATGATCTGATGCCCCGTTCCGGCGACCAGTTCCACCCCTTCCGACAGAATGCCGGACTGTACTACCTCAGCGGCATCGATCAGGAGGAAACCATGCTGATCCTCTTCCCCGATTGTCCGAAGGAAAAACACCAGGAACTGTTGCTGATCAAGCGGACCAACGAACACATTGCCGTATGGGAAGGGCATAAATACACCAAGGAAGAAGCGGCCGCCGCATCGGGGGTGGCGAAGGTGCTGTTCCTGGATGAAGCCGCCCAGGTGCTCAACGAACTCATCCTTTTGTCGGAGGGTATTTATCTGAATATCAACGAGAATGACCGCTATCTGAGCGAAGTGCAGACCCGTGATCTTCGCTATGCCCAAGGCATCCGGGAGCGGTATCCGGCGCACCAGGTGTACCGTGCCCAACCTGTTCTGAAAAAATTGCAATCCGTGAAAAGCAAACACGAGGTAGATGCCACGCAACACTGCATCGACATCACGGGCAAGGCTTTTCAGCGGGTGCTGGAATTTGTGAAACCCGGCGTCTGGGAATACGAGATCGAGGCCGAGATCATCCACGAATTCATCCGGAACCGCGCCACGGGCCACGGCTACACGCCGATTATCGGTGCCGGCAAAAATGCCTGCGTCCTGCACTACATTGACAATAATCAGCAATGCCAGGAAGGGGATGTGCTGCTCATGGATTTCGGCTGCGAATACGCCAATTATAACGCCGACCTGACGCGCTCGATTCCGGTAAGCGGCACTTTTACCGATCGTCAGCGCGCGGTATACAATTCCGTGTACCGTGTGCTCACCGAGGCCCGAACGATGCTGGTACCCGGCAACACGCTCGAAGAATACCACAAAGAGGTCGGCAAAGTCATGGAATCCGAGCTGCTCGGCCTGGGCCTGATCAGCCGCGAAGACGTGGAAAAGCAGGATCCGGAAAAGCCCGCTTATAAGAAATACTTCATGCACGGCACCAGTCACCACCTGGGACTGGATGTACATGACCTCTGCCTGCGCTACGAGCCTTTCCGCGCCGGCATGCTCTTTACCTGTGAGCCGGGCATTTATATTCCGGAAGAGAACCTGGGCATTCGCCTGGAAAACGATATCCTGATCACCGACCAAGGTCCGCTGGACTTGTTCAAAAACATTCCCATCGAGGCGGAGGAAATCGAGGAACTGATGCATGCGGGCACCATGGCCTGACCCCTGGCTGCCGGTGCAAGGAGCAGTAGCCTATTTTTTACTATTTTTGACAAAATAACGAATTGGTCATGCTGAAACAACTACTTTTCCTCGCCGGGCTCTTGCTGCCCCTAGCCCTTGCCGCCCAACAAACCAATATCCTGACGACCAATGCGGCGGCCGAACAAATCCTGCTGGGCAATTACGACCCGGCTGATTACGCCCCGGCGGCGGCAACCCCAGCGCCGGCGGTGCTGGCGGCGCAATTAAACGCCCGCATTTCGCCGGACAGCTTAAAGGCCAGCATTCTGCAGCTCAGTACCTTTCGCAACCGCAACTCCGGTTCGGATACCCTCTCCGCCACCACCGGCATTGGCGCGGCCCGCCGCTGGGTCTACCAGCAGTTTGAGCAGTACAGCGCTGCCAATGAGGGTCGCCTGGTAATCTCTTATTTGCAGTTCGATCAGCAAATTTGCGGAGCGGGACAGCACCGCAACATCCTGGCGGTATTGCCCGGTACCGATACCAGTCAGCACGGCGTGATCCTCCTGGAAGGTCACATTGACAGCCGGTGCGCCGGCTTATGCGACACGGCCTGCGTGGCCGAAGGGGTGGAAGATAATGCGACCGGTACCGCGTTGGTCATGGAACTGGCCCGGGTGATGCCGCAGTTTTCTTACCCGAACACCATCGTCTTTATGGTGACCATCGCCGAAGAACAGGGTTTGTACGGCGCGGAGGCCTTCGCGGAATACATCCAGCAGAAAAATATTCCTTTACGCGCCGTGCTCAACAACGACGTCATCGGCGGCATTATCTGCGGGAAGACCTCTTCGCCGCCCTCCTGCTCCGGTTTCAACGACATCGATTCGACCAGCGTACGCATGTTCTCTTTCGGGGGTTTCAATTCCAGGCATAAGCAACTGGCCCGTTTTATTAAACTGGAGTATCGCGAAAACATCCTGCCCGTAGCCACCGTGGCCATGAACCTGCGCGTCATGTCACCCGAAGATCGGACCGGCCGCGGGGGTGATCACATTCCCTTCCGGGAGCGTTCGTATACGGCCATGCGCTTTACCTCGGCCAATGAACACGGCGATGCTTCGGTCGGGCCCGGCTACACCGACCGGCAGCATACCTCCAGCGATGTGCTGGGGGTAGATACCGACAGTGACGGGGCAATAGACTCGTTTTTTGTAGATTTCAACTACCTGGCCCGCAATGCCGTCATCAACGCTAACGCCGCAGCGATGGCTGCCTACGGGGTGCCCTCGCCGACGGATTTTAACGGCGCCCGTTCCGGGAACCAATTGACCGTGCAAATAGTCGATCCCGCCCAGGTCGGTGCCTACCGGGTAGCCCTCCGCTCGGTCAGCGCCGACTGGGATACCGTGTACACCCTCCCGGGCGCCACGACCGGCGTATTCCCCTGCAACCCGACCGGGGCCTTATTCCTCAGTGTCAGTGCAGTGAATGCTCAGGGGGTGGAAAGCCTGTTCACGGGAGAAAAAATTGTGGCGGCCTCTTCCGCTACTGTCGAGCCGGGCGGGTTGGCCGAGCCAAACATCCGCCTGTTTCCCAACAAACCTAACCCCTTCGACGAGGCTACCTGGTTGTCTTTTTGGGTCAACGAAGTGCCGGTTTACCGCAGTGCTGCTTTGCAGATTTCGGATGCACAGGGCAGAATAATCGAGACCTTGCCGCTGCGTCTGAAAGCAGGCCTCAACGAAATGCTGTACACCCACGGTTACGGGGTCCGGGGCACCTTCACGTACACCCTGACCATTGACGGCCGGGCGGTGGAAGCCCGGCAAATGGTGTTCGCGAACTAAAAATAGGCAATAAGCAAAGGGCAAAAAAGCAAAGGGCAATCGATGACTCGATTGCCCTTTGCTTTTTTGCATGTTGCCCTT
>JBKJKS010000097.1:0-5139 GCA_046597295.1 Saprospiraceae bacterium | reverse complement strand
CCAAAAATAGACGTTTATGAAGTATGAACAAGGAAAACCTTTGGCAGTTGCACGACTTGGGCCAAGAAAATATGGCCTGGTCTCCGATTTTAGTTAAAATAATTGTTCCAGCGAACTGGCTAAGGAAAGACTGCAAACTTTCCCGGCCTTAAACCGCCAGATTATCGAATTTTGCACGCGCTAAGACGCCCGATTCGGACACCACCACCTATTTACGAAAAACGCCCCCTTTCCGATTTCAAATATGAAACTATCCATTTATTCCGCATTTTTCTGGCTGTTACTGGGCGCCGGGCCCGCCAAAGCCCAGCTGACCATTAAAGTCACCGCTATTCCCGCGAATACCCCGCCCAACGCCAGTATCCACATTGCCGGTACTTTCAACAACTGGAATCCCGGCGACGCCACCCAGATTCTGACCGCGCTGGGCAGCGGCCAATACAGCATCGTCCTGAATCCGCCGACCGGTACGGTGAAGTTCAAATTCACCCGCGGCAGCTGGGCCACCGTGGAAGGCGATGCCAACGGCAACCAGCAGCCCGACCACGAAACGACTTATAACGGCCAGCCGAAAACGGTGGAACTACCCATCCTGACCTGGGAGGATGGCGGCGGCGGCACACCCTCCGGCTCCACCGCTGCACCCAACGTGCAGGTGCTGGACGCTAACTTCTACATGCCCCAACTCAATCGTAATCGCCGCATCTGGCTGTACCTGCCGCCCGATTATGCTTCTACCACCAAAAAGTATCCGGTGCTCTACATGCACGATGGCCAGAACCTCTTCGACGTTACGACCAGCTTTTCCGGCGAATGGGCCGTGGACGAAAGCCTGAACACCCTCCATGCGCAGGGTGATTACGGCTGCATCGTGGTCGGCATCGACAACGGCGGCGTACACCGGCTGGACGAGTATTCTCCCTGGGTGAATCCGACCTATGGCGGCGGCGAAGGCGATGAATACCTGGAATTCATCATCAATACGCTCAAACCGTACATCGATGCCAACTACCGGACCCTGCCGGGCCGTAGTACCACGGGCCTGATGGGCAGCAGCATGGGCGGGCTCATTTCCATGTACGGTTTCGCGGAGCGGCAGGATGTGTTTGCTAAGGCCGGTATTTTTTCTCCTGCTTTCTGGTTCGCGGACGATAATCCGGCCGATCACGTGGCGGCGCAGGTCAAGCAGGGCGATGCGCGGGTCTATTTCCTGGCCGGCGGTCAGGAGCCGGCCTACGTCACCCAAGACATGCAGGCGGTAGCCAACGCGATGACGACGGCGGGTTTTAACGCCAATGAAAAATATTTTTTCACCCCCGGCGATGGCCAGCACTCGGAATGGTTCTGGAAAAGGGAGTTCCCAGCCGCCTACCAATGGCTGTTTGCCGGTGCCGTGACAACCACCGGGGAGGCCGGCAGCGACCGGGATCTGCAAATTTTCCCTAATCCGGCTGGCTCGTGGGTACGCCTTGCGGGCGTGGAAACGCAGCAAAAAATAGGGATACAAATTATTGGCCATGATGGCAAACGCTGGCGGGACACCACGGTCATGGGTAGCATGCCGCTCTGGACCGGCGATTTACCAGCCGGATTTTATGTCGTGCGGGTGAAAAACACGAGCGGCCGCTGGCAGGCAGTGAAAATGGTGCGGGACTAAGGTTATTTTCTATCCCCTTTGAACGGAGCGGCCGTTATTTTTGCCCGTTAGTTATCAAAACGCCCACGCAAAATGTCAACCATCACCAACAGTAAGGCGACCCTCATCTACGGGGGCGAGGAAATCAGCCTGACGAAAAGCAAAACCCAGGCGGCCGTACGCTACACGCCGGGCATGCAGCCCACTGCCGGAAAACGTAGAGCCGGCGCCGGCGTGCCGACGGATCTGATGCGCGACTTCGAGGTGCTGGACCTGAAGCGCGGGGTGGATGCCAAACTCGATGCGTTACGGGCCAAGCCCGAAATCTCCGTCGGCACCCACATCTGGCTGGTCGACGGCGACGAGGACTCGGCTTTCGTGCCCACCGGCTACCTGTACATCGAATTCAAGTCCGACACCCTCGACGACCAGGAACGGGACCTGCTTGACAGGCTGCACCTCAACATCCGCGAACGCATCGGCTACGATGCCTACCGGGTGAGCGTAACCGCCGAGTCGCCGAACCCGGTCAAGTGCGCCGTATTATTACAAAAGGAGCGCATCGTGCGGGTGGCCGAACCGGAATTCATCACCCGCCCCGCTACCCGCGACGATTTTGCGCAGCCCTCGGGTCGTTTTATCGGCAGCCAGTGGCACCTGGAAAATACCGGCGGTCAGATTCCGATCATCGACATTCCCAATGCCGTGTTCGGGCCGGCGCATTTCAAACGCGGCGCCGACGCCAAAGTGAAAGAAACGTGGAACTACCTGCGCAGCCTGGGTAACCGAAATCTCCGGATAGCGGTCATCGACACCGGTTTTGCACTCGATCATCCGCAGTTGCGTGGCGACGGCACGAAGATTCGCAATGCTTTTAATGCCGCTACCCGGACCTCCGACGTGTCGCCATGGTTCCAGGCCGGCAACGGCAGCTGGGGCGTTTTCGACCACGGCACTTCCTGCGCGGCCGTGGCGCTGGGCGCCTGGGACATCCAGGGTGTGCTGGGCGCCGCACCCAATGCCCGCTTTATTCCGATCAAGCTCGACATCCTGAGCGACGATGCCATTGTCAAAGCCTTCGAGCATGCCCAGATGAACGGCGCGGACATTATTTCCTGTAGCCTGGGCTTCCCCAAACCGGTACCGCTTTCGACCTGGGTGTACAATACCATCCGCAAGGTGGCCCGGGAAGGCCGGGGTGGCAAAGGCGTGCCTATTTTCATCGCGGCCGGCAACGCTAATCCGGCTTCCAATAATCAGCCACGCCCCATCAGCGATTTTGCCACCCACCCCGACGTGTTCTGCGTGACCGCTTCCAATAGCCTCGATGAATTTTCGAGCTATTCTTTTTACGGTCCAAATGCCTTTCTCTGCGCGCCGACCAATGGGAATAATGGGGTGGGTATCACCACGGCCACGGTCGGGATGGGCAGCGATGGCCAGTCGCTGGCCCTGCGCTACACCAGCGGGTTCGGCGGCACTTCCAGCGCCGCGCCGCTTGCGGCAGGCGTCTGCGCGCTGATGCTCACCGCCAATCCCAATCTGACGGTTGGTCAGATCAAAAGCATTTTTCAACAAACCAACGACCGGATCGGTGTTGGCTACAATGCCAACGGCCATTCCGACCGCCAAGGCTACGGGCGTATCAATGCCCTGCGGGCGGTGCAGGCTGCCGAACGGCTGGCGGGTGGCGGTAGCGTGGCCGGCAGCCCGGCCGGCGGCGGCACCGTTCCGCTACCGACCCCCGTACCCGCTGCCGTCCAGCGTGGCAAGGTGATTTCAAAATTTCTGAACGTCCGGAATGGACCCGGCACCTCGAATGCTAAAGTGGCGGAATTGCACCAGGGCGACGTGGTGAACTTGCTGGGTAAAACGGGCGGTTGGTGGCAGATTGCGGCCGGCCAGTTCGTCAGCGTAGATTACATCCAGGTCCTGGCGACGACGAATACATCGGCTGCCGTGGCCAATGGCCGACCGGGAAAAGTAGCCAACACGCCGACCGTGAACGTACGCAGCGGACCCTCCACCGCCACCGCCAAAGTAGCCGAACTCAAACAAGGCAGCAGCGTCACGGTGTATGAAACCAGCCGGGATGGCTGGCACCGCATCGGTACCAACCGTTGGGTGCTGGGGAAGTACATTCAGTTGGTGTGAAGAAGGGGGTTGATAAAGGTTGATAAAAAAAGGTTTATAAGGGTTGATGATCAACCCTTATAAACCTTTATCAACCCTTCATAAACCCTTATCAACCCTTTCTAATCCGGCTCGAAGCCCAGAATAATGTTGAATTTGGCAAAGTTGGACAGCTTACGGCTGCCAAAAAACTCCGGTTTATCAAAGCCGACGCCGTAATCGAAGCCCAGCGTACCGAACATCGGCAGGAAGACCCGCAGGCCCAGACCGGCCGAGCGTTTGATGTCGAAGGGATTGAAATCCTGAATCTTTTGCCAGGCGTTGCCGCCCTGGGCGAAGGCCGTGACGAAGATCGTGCTCGACGGGTTGAGCGAAATGGGGTAGCGTAATTCCACGGTGTATTTGTTGAACACGCCGGCTCCGCCGGGATAGCGGCTCATAATGTCCTCCTGCGCATAGCCCCGCAGACTGATAATATCGCGACCGTTCAAACCGAAACTCTGGTTGTTCAGGCCATCGCCACCCAGATCGAAACGTTCGAAAGGCGTGAGAGCGGTTTTATCGGACCAGCGACCCAGCAGGCCGATCTTGGCCTGGGTTTTCAACACCAGTTTACCCACCAGCGTGGTATACCATTCCGCGTCAAAACGCCACTTCACGTATTCGATGTAGCGATAGAGGTCCTGCACGTTATTCGATTTGTAAAAAGAGGCGTCTTTGAACAGCGAATAAGGTGGCGTCATCTGCATTTTCAGCGAGATCAGCGAACCGGATTTGGGGAAGATGGGGTCGTTGATGCTGTTGCGCGCCAGCGTCAGGCCGAGGTTGTAGTTGTGGAAAACGCCGTCGCGCACGAAACGGCCCTGATCATCCTGAAAGCTGGGATAGTTATCCAGGTTGAGGGTCTGGAAGTCCATATCGGCGCGGAAGACGAAGTTGTCATCGGGAAATTTGAGGCGGGTGCCGAAACCGATGGATCCCTGATAAATTTTCAGCAGCTGGTAATTCTCGGAGCCTAGAAAGCCATTCGCGTAGCGGTTGAAAAAGCCGGCCAGCGTGAGTGAGTTCGGTTTTTTACCGCCCAGCCAAGGTTCGGTAAAGGACGCGTTGTACGATTGGTAGCGGTCGCCGGAAGTTTGCCCACGGACGCTGAAGCGCTGACCGTCGCCCTGCGGCAGTGGGTTCCAGCTTTCCCGGTGGGCGATGTTGCGTACTGAAAAGTTGTTGAAGGTCACCCCCAGGGTACCGATCACGCCACCCCGGCTGAAAGCGGTAGCGGGTTGGTAACCGGCCGACAGCTCGAGCTGGTCGGAGGGCTTCTCTTCCACGGTGTACTCAATATCCACCGTGCCGCGCTCGGGGTTGACCGG
>JBKJKS010000096.1:0-2816 GCA_046597295.1 Saprospiraceae bacterium | reverse complement strand
CGGTACCATCGTGTCGCCGTGCCCGCCCATGATCATCGCGGAAATGTCCTTCGGGCTCACGTCCAGCGCTTCGGCCAGGAAGGCGCGGTAGCGGGCGGTATCGAGTACGCCGGCCATGCCGATCACCCGTTTGTCGCTCAGTCCGGAAGCTTTCCAGCAGGCATAGGTCATCACATCCAGGGGGTTGGAAACGACGATGATGATGGGGTTTTTGGTGTGTTTCAGGATGTTCTGGGTGACGGACACCACGATCTTGGCGTTGGTCGAAATCAGGTCATCGCGGCTCATGCCCGGTTTCCGCGGAATGCCGGCGGTAATCACGACAATGTCCGAATTGGCGGTCAGGGCGTAGTCGTCGCCACCGGTCAGGCGGGTGGAGTAGCCATCGATCGGGGCCTGCTGCCACGTATCGAGGGCTTTGCCTTTGGCCATATTGCCTTGAATATCAATCAATACAACTTCGTTGCAGACATCTTCGTGGGCGAGCACGTTGGCACAGGTGGCGCCTACGTTACCGGCCCCAACGACCGTAATTTTGCTCATTGGATCAGGTTGATTTTATTTGTGCGAAAAGGGTTACTCACTGGCCGGCAAAAGTAGAAAAACTTTTGGCCAAGCGAAGCGGTGTCATCTTGCGAGGTTTCGTTACCGGGGCAGCTCAATGGCCTGAATGCTCGTAGCATAACCGGAAAAATTACCGTATCCATTCTCCACGTTATTGAATACCGCATCCGGCTCGCTCAGCGGCAGGTTACTGCCTTGCCGGGCCACGGAAAGGTGGTAACGGTAGAATTCCGCGGAAAGCGTCCGCCATTCGACGTACAGCCGGACGGGATGCTGGTCTTCTTCCGGCTTATAGGGAATGAGCGCATCCAGATGCAAACTGCGGCGACCGTCGCTCCAGTATTTTTCATTGATCAGCACCACATTTTCAGGAATGTTGTGCAGCAGCGATAAGGTACTGCCGTCAACAGCAAAATAGGCCTGCTGGCCCTCGATCTGGAAATCAGGCGGCTGCTGCTGACCCACGTCGATATCGCTGGTCAGGTTAAAAGCGAAATAGGGCTGTTCGGGCAGCGGGCCGGCCAGTTGAATGGTGAGCGGGATGCGGAGTTGCTGGCGGCCATCGGGCAGATTTTCCACGCTTATTTCCTCATAGCCAACGATCACCGGCTCTATGTCAGCATGTTGCGGCACCGCACTGGTGGCGGAAGTCAGCGGATACCCGCCGATCTGCACGTTGAGGGTGTAGTCCCCATCCGGTTCCACCCGCTTTTTGCTTTGCCAGTACACGCCCTCCGGCGTGACCTGCCGGAACAGTTTGGCGTACAGCTCCCCTTCTTTGGCCACCGTGACGGACGCATTAGCGGGCGCCGGCAGTTCGCCTTCTTCTTCGTAGACGGGCTGGGTAAGCGTGACGCGGACGCGGAAGGTATCGTTGGCGGTGAATTTGCCGACGATCACGATTTTGGAAGGCTCTTCGGGCAGGTCGATGATGACCTCCCGTGCGCAGTCCAGGGCCAGCAGGCCACTCAGTAGAAACAGGATGATTAAAGATAACCGAGGCATGGGTCACCATTTTAATTCGTAACGAAAGACGGGCAAAACCGGCAACAAGGTAAACTGAACCGCCGAACCTTTCACCCCGCTGCCCGCATTGACGTAGAGATAGAACGGATTGGCCCGGTTATAGGCGTTGTAAGCACCGATCTGGAACGTTTGCTCTACCCGTCCGGTGGTGAAATGGGCATTGAAGGCCACATCCAGCCGGTGGTAATTGGGTAAGCGATACCCGTTCACTTCCGTATATACGAACACATCGCGTTCCAGGTCGCTGCCGGGGGTGCGATGAATGTATTTTACGCCCGCCAGGGTAATGGGATTACCGGTGGCGAAGCTCCAGACCAGGTCGGCATCCAGCCAGGAAAACAAGCGCTGGTGGAGGGTGATCTTCAGATCATGCCGCCGGTCGAAACGAAAGGGGAAAGGCCGGCCGGAATTGACCTCCGCAAATTGCCGGGTGGCCCGCGACAGGGTGTAGCCTACCGAACCGGTGGTGGCACCGGCGGTTTTTTCCACCAATACCTCGAGGCCCTGACTGGTGCCGCTGCCGGTGGCAATGCGGTCTTCCCAGCCGCTGGCATCTTCCGCGCCGCCGGTGTACAGGGCATCATTGGCCGATAAAAAGGTCAGCACCCGATCCAGGCTTTTGTAATAGCCTTCCACTTGCCAGCTCCAGCCGGGGCGCTGCCAGCCCAATCCCGCCGATACCTGCAGTACCTGTTCCGGGGGCACCTTGCCGGTGGAGGGTACCCACAGCTCGAAAGGCAGACTAATGTTGAAGGAACCGATCTGGTGCAGGTACTGCGTGGTCCGGTGGTAGCCGAACCACTGGCTCCAGCCGCGTCCGCCGTCGTGTTGGACCCGAAGACGCGGCAGGAGCGCCCGATAACTGACGGTACGGGCCTGGAACACGGAGCTATGCAAACCGGCCTCCACCCGCCAGTGCGGCAGGGGCTTTATTTCCGCGTCGAAGTACGCTTCCGCTTCGCTGGCCTCCAGGTGCTCGTTGTTGAGCAGTATGTTGGCAATGGAATCAACCGAATTGGGCGAACGACCCGGCTGTAGAAAATTGACCGACAGCGCCCCGGGCTGAAAATTATGCTGCGTAAAAGAAGCCCCCCAGCGCAGCGTCATCCGGTCGGTGGTAAAGAAAGTAAAATCCGTTTTACCCGACCAGTCGCCGATGTAGGTGCGGTAAAACTGCGCATAGTCAGCCAGGATGAGCGGCCGCCCCGATGGCGTCACCAGCGAGG
>JBKJKS010000037.1:0-3528 GCA_046597295.1 Saprospiraceae bacterium | reverse complement strand
CGAAAGGGCGCGGAGCCGGTAATGCACGGCGCCATCCACCTCCCGTTCGACCAGAAAAAGTTCTTCGCCGCATTCCGCATGTCCGGGCAATGTCCCGTAAGCGAAGCCGAACTGCCGGTCGTTGTCCAGCACGTAAACAATTCGGCAGGAATTGAGCCACCAGAGGCCCAGGATCCGGGCGACTATCGCGACCATTTCTCCCGCCCGGATGGGTATACCGGCCGGGTGCACATCGGCCCATTCGCAGGGAAACATCTGCCACTGGCGGATGGCTGCTTTGGCCGCGGTCCATACATCCTCGCCCTGACCCAGTGCTACGCTGTTCATATCCTGGTCGAAGCCGGCTGGTACGGCCTGGCTGCGGGTAAGCCCGACGCCCGGATAGCTAAAATCCAAAGCAGCCTGCTGCGCCAAAAAATGGTAGATGGTGGCGGAATCGGGCGCCAGTAAATGAGGCATACACCTTTAATTTGCTTAATAACCCCAATCGGGAAGCCCGGTTTCAATTTTCAAACTTTTTCGAAAATTTAATAAATGAACAAATCCGGAAACTGCTGTTTCCATTTTTTGACATTTACGAAGATTTAAAACTTCCCGCCCATGTCCGATCTTGCTTTAGCCGCCGCTCCGGCACCGCTCGCTACCCAGCCGAAAGACGGAATCGAACCTTTGTTCCAGGCCCAGTTGCAGCACCAGTTCGTGGTCGCCCGCAGCACAGCCAGCGAGCGCATCGGGAAGTTACGCCGCCTGCACGCGGCATTATTGCGCTACCAGGAGGACATCCGGGCCGCCCTGTGGGCCGACTTTCACAAGGGCGCCTTCGAAACGGATGTCAGCGAGATCGGCGTAATCAACAGCGAGATCCGCCACGCCATCCGGCATTTGCGGGGCTGGATGCGGCCCAAGCGCGTGGCCACGCCGCTGACGCTGTTCGGCTCCACTTCGGAAGTGCGCTATGAGCCGAAAGGCGTTTGTCTGATCCTGTCGCCCTGGAATTATCCGTTCAACCTCACCTTTGCCCCCCTGGTCTCGGCGATTGCCGCCGGCAACTGTGTCATTTTGAAGCCTTCCGAGTTCACGCCGCACAGTTCGGCGGTGATGAAGAAGATCGTCGCCGAACTGTTTTCACCCGAAGAAGTCGCCCTGGTGGAAGGCAACGCCCAGGTGGCCGAAGCCCTCACCCATTTACCTTTTCACCATATTTTCTTTACCGGCAGCCCGGCGGTCGGCAAGCGCGTCATGGCCGCCGCCGCCAAAAACCTGACTTCGGTGACCCTCGAATTGGGCGGTAAGAGTCCGGTCATCGTGGACGAAACCGCCGATCTGGACAACGCCGCCGCCAAAATTGCCTGGCTGAAATGTATGAATGCGGGCCAGATCTGCATCGCGCCCGACTACCTGCTGGTGCAGGAAAAAGTGCACGACGTGCTGGTGGAAAAAATTAAACAACACATCGAAAAATATTTGGGCGCCAGCCCCGCAGCCCGGCAGGCGACGCCGGACTACTGCCGCATCGTAAACGAAGGTCATTTTGACCGGTTGAAGGCCCTGCTGGACGAGGCCGTGTTGCAGGGTGGAAAGGTGGCGCAAGGAGGGCAATCTACCCGCAGTGATCGCTTCATTGATCCGACCGTTTTAGTAGAAGTTCCCCCTGGGGCGCGGATCTGGGAGGAAGAGATCTTCGGACCGCTGCTGCCGGTGCGGGCCTTTAAATCCCTGGAGGAAGCGCTCCGGATCATCAATGCCAAACCCAAATCTTTGGCGATGTACGTGTTCAGCCGCGAAAAGCGCAACATCGAACACCTGCTGGCCGAAACGCGCAACGGCGGAGTCAGCGTCAATGACTGCGGGGTACACTTTTTCAACGCCGGCCTGCCTTTTGGCGGCGCCAACAACAGCGGCATCGGCAAGTGCCACGGCGAGTACGGCTTTCAGGAATTCAGCAATGCCCGCGGTGTGCTGCACCAAACGCGGTTCCTGCCCAGCAGTAATTTTTTGCTGCCGCCCTACGGTTCCAAACTGCAAAAGCATTTGGTAGAGGCGATTAAGAAGTGGCTCTGAGGCAAGGGGCAAGGGGCAAGGGGCAAAATAGCAATAAGAAAAAATAGCAAAAGGCAAGGGGCAAAATAGCAACAGGCAAAAAGAGCAATAAGCAAAAAAGGCGAGGTCAACTGCTTGATAATTATTCGATTACTGCTTGCCTTTTTGCTTGTTGCACCTTTGCCCTTTGCCTTTTGCCTTTTTGCCCTTTGCCTTTTTGCCCTTTTTGCCCTTTGCCCCTTGCCTATTGCCCTTTACTTTTTCAGTCCTCGTCTTCCACCACCTCGCCAGTAGGGTTGCGTTCCCACATCAGATAGGCCTTGAGGAAAGGATTCAGGTCGCCGTTGAGCACGGCGTCGGGATTGTGCACCTTATAGCCGCTGCGCAGGTCCTTTATCCAGCGGTCGTCCAGCACGTAGGAGCGGATCTGGCTGCCCCATTCGATCTTGCTTTTGCCCGATTCTATTTTGTCTTTCTCGGCCTGGCGCTTGCGCATTTCGAGTTCGTAGAGGCGGCTTTTGAGCATGGTCATGGCCGTATCGCGGTTGCGGTGCTGGCTGCGGTCAGCCTGGCATTCCACGGCGATGCCGGTGGGCAAGTGGCGCAGGCGCACCGCCGAGTTGGTCCGGTTGACGTGCTGTCCACCCGCGCCGGAGGCCCGGAACACGTCCATTTCGATGTCGTCGGGTTTGATGACGATGTCGATATCGTCGTCTTCCACCAGCGGGTAGACGAATACGGAAGAAAAGGAAGTCTGGCGTTTGCCCTGGGCATTGAACGGACTGATGCGCACCAGGCGATGCACCCCGTTTTCGCCTTTCAGCCAGCCGTAGGCGTAGTCGCCGCGGATCTCGATGCTGGCGGATTTGATGCCGGCCGCGTCCCCATCCTGCTCGAACAGTTCCACGACTTTGAAGCCCTCTTTTTCCGCCCACATGCGGTACATCCGCAGGAGCATGGCCGACCAGTCGCAGGCTTCGGTACCACCGGCGCCGGCATTGATGGTCAGCACGGCGTTCATCGCGTCCTCTTTCTGGTTCAGCGTACTGCGGAATTCCGCGTCGGCCAGGATATCAGCTGTGCGCAGGTACTGGGCGTGCACCTCCTCTTCGGTGGCCAGGCCTTCTTTCTGGAACTCGAACATGCCTTCGAGGTCGTCGACTTCGCGGGCAATTTTTCGGTAATCGGCGAGCCAGTTATTGCTCATGCCGATCTTGCGCTGGATGGTCTCGGCCCGTTTGGGGTCGTTCCAAAATTGGGGATCAAGGGTTTCGGCGGTCAGGTCTTCGACTTCGCGGGAGCGGTTATCCACGTCAAAGATACCTCCTGAGGACCGCCAGTTGATCTTTCAACTCCTTGAGTTGTTCGATTGTCATTGCTGGAAACGGAGAGTTTTAGATTGAATTATGAATTATGAATTATGAAAAAACGCCTCTTACAACACTTCGACGTAAAAGATAAGTTCCGCATTGGGCGGCACCACGACGC
>JBKJKS010000022.1:0-10813 GCA_046597295.1 Saprospiraceae bacterium | reverse complement strand
ATTCGAACGTCATGGTGTTCGGACTTTCGAGAAACAGGACGCGGGTGTTGGGCTGGATCGCCGCCCGAATGGCTTCCATATCCGTCCCATCCACGAAGGTATGTTCCACGCCAAACCGCGGCAGGAACTTGCGGAGCAGGTTCGAGGTCCAGGAGTAGGGCCCTTTCTGACAAACGATGTGGTCGCCGGTACGGACGTTGCCGATGACGGCGGCGGCAATGGCCCCGGCGCCGCTCGAAAACACCAGCGCATCTTCCGTGCCTTCCAGCGCGGCCAGCTTGCGGCGCAGAATTTCCACGGTGGGGTTATTGCCGCGGCTGTATACGTGGTGCTCCAGTTCGTCGCCAAAGGCCGCCCGGAAGGCGGCCAGATCCGGGAAAACGAAGTTGCTGGATTGCATGACCGGTGGCGCCACGGCGTGGAAATACTGGGCACGCTCTTCACCAAGGTGGTTTAAGATGTCGCTCAACGCGGGTGGATTACTGGTCGGTAGTGGCTCTTCGTTATTCATCGTCTGTGGTTGAAGGAGCGGTCAGTGTTGCTCGTCCGTATGACAAAGGCTATTGCTTGCTGCTCAACTATTTACTGCTTGTTTACTTTTAATAAGATCCTTCAAAGCCAGTACAACCGCCAACACCTTTTCCTGCGTTTCCCGATCGGTTATTCGGCCATCCTTGCTCACCTTGGCTTTCACAAAAGAAATGACCAGTTGTGTTTCCTCCGTAATGTCGGATTCGATAATCCGGAGCGTTTCCAACAAAGACTGGTGCCCTTTCAGCCCATGCGTAGAGGCTGTGATGAGCGCGACCGGCTTATAGCAGAATCCGCAGGAAGAGACGATCCAGTCGATGGCATTTTTCAAGGTGCCCGGAACGCCCATGGCATATTCCGGCGTACAGATCAAAACGCCATCCGCTTCCTGCAAAAGCCGGCGAAAATCTACTACCGCGGCGGGCGGCGTTTCGTTGTCCAGATCCGGATTGAAATGCGGGATCGCGGCGATGTTCTCGAATATGGTCAGGTCGAAGTAGCCGGCGGTGAGGCCGGCTATGGCGCGGATCAGGCTCTTGTTGATGGAGTCCGGCTTGGTGCTGCCGCAAATGGCCAGTATTTTTTGCTTCTCGGTCATGATTGATGGTAATGGAGCGCGGAATTTATTCCGCATTACAAATGGTTCCTGGAAAGCGGAATAAATTCCGCATTTCTATTTACGCTTCGCCTTCTTTTGTCCTTTGACCAGTTTCATCTCCTGCAGCAAATAACCCGCGCCACCGAACTTATCCATGATGAACAGCACGTAGCGGGCATCCACCATGATGTTGCGGCAGATGGCCGGGTCGTAGTGCAGGTCGCTCATCGTACCTTCCCACACGCGGTCGAAATTCAGACCGACCAGGTTGCCCCGGGCATCCAGGGCGGGCGAACCGGAGTTGCCGCCCGTGGTGTGGTTGCTGCCGAGGAAAGCCACCGGCAGGCGGCCGTCGGCGGTGGCGTACTGACCGTAATCCTTGGCTTTCCACAGCTCGATCAATTTTTTCGGCACGTCGAATTCATAATCGCCGGGGATGTACTTCTCCATTACCCCGTCCAGATCGGTCTGGTAGGCGTATTGCACGGCGTCGCGGGGTTCATAGCCGCGCACCTGCCCGTAGGTGAGGCGCAGGGTGCTGTTGGCATCCGGAAAAAAGCGTTTTTCTTTGAACACCACCATTTGGGCCGCCATGTACTGGCGTTGCAGCAAATTGATGGTCGGCTGGATTTCCTGCAGTTTGGGCTGCACATTGGCCACGTAGGCATCATTCAGCGTTTTCCAGAAGACATACGCCGGGTCGGCTTTTAACGTCGCGGCGATCTGCGCGGGCTTTTGCGCCAGCAGGGCAGTCATTTTTTCCTGGCTGGCCAGGGTGCTGTTTTTGATAATGGCGGCGGCCAGCCCGGCATAGCCGCCGTTTTTCAGTGCCTCGGTTTTGACAAAATCCGCTCCCCACTCCGCGCGGGTATTTTGGGCGTACAGTTCGAGCAAACCCGCGAAGACCGCTTCGTCCACCTCCGGGCGGTAGTCTTTATAGAATGCCCCGAGGCCGGCGGTGGCGTCTTTTTGTTTGCCGGCAAAAAAGGCTTCGCCGTTTTTATCGTAGCCTTCGATCCAGGCATTAAAACCGGCGGCGTGGCCGAGTATTTCATTGTTGCGCACCATACTTTCCGCGTAATAGTCGCGGGCGAAAGCGTAGGGTTCCAGATCTTCGTACAGCTGACGGAGACGGGGCAGCAGGTTGCCATAGCGGACTTTCCAATCGGGATTCTGCTCCACGCGGCGGCTGAACTCGGCTTCGTAGTCTCTTTTTTTATCTAAAGCATGGTAGGTTGTCAGCCCCAGCATTTCGCCCTGCCATTTTTTCCAGGCATTGGCAATGCTGGCGTAGCGGGCGGCGTAAGCGATTTTCACCGCCGGGTCTTTGCGCATATAGCCGTCCATGGTTTTCAGCGCCCGGTCGCGGATGGCGACTTTGGCCGGATCGAGCACGGCGCCGGTCTGCTGCACGGCGGCCCCGGTCAGGTACTCGTCGGTGCGGCCGGGAAAGCCGTAGACCATGGTAAAATCCCCTTCTTCAACCCCGTCGAGCGAAATGGGCAGGAAATGTTGGGGGTGGAAGGGCACGTTCGCCGGGGAATACTCCGCCGGTTTGCCGGTGGCGTCCGCATAAATGCGAAACATGGAAAAATCACCCGTATGCCGGGGCCACACCCAGTTGTCGGTATCGGCGCCGAACTTGCCGATGCTGCTGGGCGGGGCGCCCACGAAGCGTACATCCTTATACGTCACTGTGATAAAGGCATAATACTGGTTACCCGTGTAGAACGGGCGGATCAGGATTTCTTCCCAAATTTCTTTCTTCGTCGAGCTGCGGAGCTGGGCCAGGTTCTTGTCGATCTGGGCCTGGCGTTCGCGTTCGCCCATGCCTTCGGTGACGCCCTGCAAAGCCAGCGCGGTCACGTCGTCCATCCGGCGAATGAACATCGCCGTCACGCCCGGAGCGGGCAGTTCGGCGGCCCGGTCTTTGGCCCAGTAGCCATTTTCCAGGTAGTTATTTTGCAGCGTCGACAGGCCCTGAATGGCGTCGAAGCCACAGTGGTGGTTAGTGAGCAGCAATCCATCGGGAGAGATTATGCCGCCCGTACAGCCACCGTCGAACAGGCAGATGGCGTCCTTCACACTCGGCTGCAGGGCCGAGTAAAGATCGTCGGCCTGGAGTTTCAGGCCCAGCGCCTGCATCTCTTTTTCGTTTTGTTTTTCAAGCTGCAGGGGCAGCCACATGCCCTGGCCGCGGAGCAAGGCGGGCAGGAGGAAAAGGATAACCAGTAGTTTGTGCATAGATAAGCCTTTGGATGAGGCTGCGAAAATAGAAAAACTCCCGATGCCGAACCGGCGGGATAGAATTGATGAGACCGGTCTAACGGTCTATCGCAGGCCCACCACCCGGAATTTCACCGTATCATAGCGGTTCTTCGGCACTTCCGCTGCCCGCAGCACCTGCAGCGCCGCCTGGCGCTTGTCCGACTTTTCTTTGTCTAAGAAATCGTCGAAATGCCGGATCAACAGCACCACATCCTGGCTGCCCACGTGTTCCAGCGAGGCCAGGCAATCGGCGAGGGCGTCCAGGTTCTTACCAAAATAATCCGGAAAAATGAGGGCCTTGGCGATGCGCGGATAGAAGCCCCGCAGCGTGCGCGCTTTGGCGCCATCTATTTCAACGACGTGGGTGGAGGCGGCAAAGCCGGGTAAATGATCGGTCAGGTCCATGCCTATTCTATTTTCTGAAAAGTACGATAATGATCGGCCGTGTACCAGGCGCTGTGGTCGGAGCCGGTGACGAGGCGTTCCGGGCCCCGGTTCTGACCGGCCACTTTAGGACGAACGTCCCACTCGCTGTAGCGCAGTTTACGGCCCTGGCTGTCTCTCTTCGGCAGGCGGCTTTCGCGGTTCTGGAATTCCCGGCCACCGACGTAGTTAGCGGGCGCTTCCCCCTGTTGCCGGATATAGCGCAGCACCTCCAATGCGTAATCCGGCACCCGGTTCGCGGATACAGGTCCGGATTTGTCCGGTTTGGAATGGGTAGTTGCCGGCGGAGCAGGCAAAGGCGCAGCATGCCGGCTTTGGCAGTAGCGGAAGGCCAGCAGGCCCAGGATCAACAGCAGTAAAATGACGGGCGAGACCCAGCGTTTCATCGGACAAATAAAAGCGGTTTCGCTTAAAAAACAATGCCGCACCGGGAAACCGGCGCGGCATTGGATAACTATTTGGACATTTAATTAAAAATGTACCGCACGCCCAATTGGGCCTGCCACACGTTGTCCAGGTTGATGCTTTTTACGAAAGAGTCACGCAGCAATTCCGTGGAACCATCGATCACCTGGGTGGCCAGGCGGTAAGAAGGCGTACCATCGGCGCTGATGCTGGCCAAACTCAGGGGGTTGACCGAGAAACCGCTGGATGCAGTGGCCTGGTTACCGACGCCGAACTTGTTGTTGAGCAGGTTACCGAAGTTCAAAATATCGATCCGGAACTGTAGGGCATTGCGTTTGCTGTTCTTACCGACCCGAACGTAGACTTCCTGCATAACCGAAAGATCGAAACGGGTCAGCCAGGGGAATACGCCACCATTACGCTCCGCATACTGACCGCGGCGCTCGCTTAAGTGCGAGTTGCCATTGATATAAGTATCGAAAGCGGCCTGTTGTTGCTCGGGCGTGAACGTCTTGGCATTGGCGCCGCTACCGACCGTCAATGGAGCAAAGGTCAGATCGGTGGCCTGATTCGGCACAAAGATCAGGTCGTTGCTGTTCTGGCCGTCGCCATTCAGGTCGTTGCCATAGGTGTAGGAAACTTTTCCGCCGCTGTTGGACACGCAGCCCAGAGTGAATTCGGTGGCGCCGCCGTATTCCGCACCGTAGTTGATGCGGTAGTTGACGTAGCCGACGATCCGGTGGCGACGGTCGTTGTCGGACCAGCCCGTGGTCAGGTAGTTTTGACCACCAACCGAAGGAATGTTGGCTAGTACGGTGCTGGCCACCGACTGAATATCCCTGGCTTCGCCGTAGGTGTAGCCGAGCATACCACCCAAACCGCGCACGGCTGGCTTTTCCAGTTTGGCGGTAAAGGTGTAGGATTCACCCTGGTCGGTATTGGTCAGTATGAAGGCATTGGATATCTGCGGATTGGTGAAACGGGCGATGTTCACCGTGTTCATTGCACCGCTGCCCGTGCTGGTGACGCCCGAAGCCGGGAAACGGTCCCGGTTGTCCGGGCCGGCAAAGCGGCGATCCGGTCCTTTCAGGTTGGCGTCGATGTAGCGCAGCGCCTGGATGTTGCGGTTATAAATGACTTCCAGCGTACCGACAAAGCCGTAGGGCAAACGCTGATCAACCGCCAGGTCGCTTTTCCAGATGACCGGGTACTTCAGGTCTTCCACCGATGCATTGATGGCGTAAGGATTTAACTTGGTGATATCGGGATTGTTCGCCGGCCGGAAACGGTTGGGATCGGTGGTGAAAGGGTAGGCCGTCGTGTTGCTGGCGCTGATCAGGGCCGTGTTCACGCCGTTGTTGCCCAATTGATTGGAGACCAGTACCTGCGGAATACGGGAAACGAACAGGCCCGTACCGCCGCGCAGTTGCGTGGTTTTGTTGCCCTGCACGTCAAAGTTGAAGCCCAGACGAGGCGACAAGAGCAAACGAGTCTTCGGGAACGTGCTGGTGCTGATTTTCAGATCGTCGCCGTTTTCGTCTTTAAAGGTCAGACCGGCCACCACGGGGTTGTAGAAATCCTCAGCGGTGGAATTATCGTAGGCAAACACGTCGCCCCGGATACCCGCCGTCAGCTTGAACCGCGGAGTGATCTGGAACTCGTCCTGCAAATAAGCGCTGTAGGTCGAAACTTTCAGTACCTGCAACGGATCGATGCCGCCGGGCAGCAACGAGTAGCGCAACTGGTAGCGTACGGAGTCGACGGCGGAAACCGGGTTGCCCGGATCGTTGATGGATTGGAGCGCTGCTTCCTTAAAGTCGGCAATGGAGTTATACGTATATACGCCGTTGGAGGAAGGGAAGAACACGTTGTTGGATTCGAAAAATTCGTAGCTCAGTCCGAACGTCACCAGGTGCTTGTCCAGGAAGTAGTTAAAGTTGTTCGTAATGTTCAGTGTGCTGTAGTTCAGTTTGTTACCTGGTGTAAAAGGGTCGAAACCAATGGACGTATAGGTCGTTCCGTCTTTCAGAATATCCACCGTGGGAAAAGGATCGGTTTTTGTCTGCCGGTCTTCCAGTTGCTTGTTGTACGTAGCGACGAAGTTGTTGGAAAAGCGGTTGCCGAACACCGAGTTCAGCTCGAAGGCCACCGAGCGGGTGTTGTCCTCGATAATATAGCCGGTATTTTCGGGCGACAGGGCCAGGGCGGAGTTCGTCCGGTTACCATTACCGGCGGTGCCGCTGCTGTTACTGTTGCTGATGATCACATCGGACTGGGATTCATGGTGCGAATACCGCAGGGAGGCTTTGTGGTCCTGATTGATGTTGTAATCCAGGCGCACAATGCCTTTCGTACTTTTTATTTCGTTGTTGAAATTGTCGATGGCGCCGATGTTGCGGCCGAAATTGGTCTGCAGAAACGAACCCAGGTCTTCCAGGTCGGCGGCCGTGACGCGGCTCACGTTGCCGGTAGCGCCCGGGCGATTGGCCACCCAACTGAGGGCCGGGGTGGTGCTGGTAAAATGCTCGCCGTTCAGGAAGAAAAACAGTTTGTCCTTGATGATCGGGCCGCCAATGCGCGCACCATAGGTCTTCTCGTCAATGTTGACCGGCGGCAGATCGCGGCCGTCGGCTTTTTTGCCGGCCAGGTCGGAATTGCGGAACAGGTGGTAGGCCGAGCCGCTGATGTCGTTGGTGCCGGAGCGCGTCACGGCGTTGATACCGGCGCCGGCGAAGCCGGACTGACGGACATCGAAGGGCGCCACATTCACTTGAATTTCCTCCAGGGCATCCAGGGATATAGCAGTGGTGTTGGTACGGCCACCCGCTGCTGCGGAGCTGCCCAGACCGAAGCCGTTGTTGAACACCGACCCGTCGATAGTGATGTTGTTCAAACGGGGATCCTGGCCGGCAAAAGACTGGCCGTTGCCATACGCATTGTACTTGGTCACGTCGCTGATGGTCCGGCCGATCGTCGGGATGGCGTTGATGGTCCGCTGACTGAAAGAAGTCGCCGCGCCAGTGCGCTCATCGCTGAACAGGTCGGAGCGGTCGGCAGTCACCGTCACCTCGTCGATGGCAGTGCCCGCTTCCTTGATGCTGAAGTCCACGTTGGAAGCCGTGCCCAGGCTGGTGAAAATAGCCTCGCGGTTTTGCGGTTCGAAGCCCGTGTAAGTGACGGATACGGTAAAGGGACCGCCCACCCGCACTGCCGGCAGGAGATAACGACCGGAAGTGCTGGTCGAAGCGCCATAGCGCGTGCCGGAGGGTACGTGCACCGCAATCACGGTGGCGCCCACCAGCCCTTCGCCGGCGCTGTCAGTCACCTTGCCCGAAATGGTGGACGTGGTGACCTGCGCAAAAGCCGTCAGACCGGTGAGCAGCAGGGCAAAAAGCAACAGCAACCGGCTGACCCGGGCTGTGCGCAAGCTGGGAAATGTAAAGTGATTCATACAGAAAGGATTGAGTGAAAACTGAAAAAAGTCGAGGGCAAAAGTAAGTCGCCAATGTTAACCTGCCTTTAAGTTTTAAATTTTTTGGCTGCTGAGACGCCATATAAAATTTCAAATCACTGCCTTGATCTATCAGTTTTTGAAATTTAATTTCTTGAATAAGGATTTTATAGAAATCAAAAGTGAAAAACCCGCTATTAACGGGAAGGAGTATTGTATATCCGGGAAACGGGCTGGGCTGGCATCTTTTCCCTATTTTTGGCCGAATTTCTTTCCAACCGACTAAACACTGCTTAAACACTGCCACCATGAAAAAAACAATGCTCACTCTTTTTGCCGGTCTATGCCTGCTGGTCGCCGCGCAGGCCCAGATCGTGATTACCGAAATCATGTATAATCCGCCCGAAGCCGGAACCGATACCCTGGAGTATGTGGAATTGTACAATAACACCAGTGCGCCGGTCGATGTTTCCGGGTGGACCTTCACCCAAGGTTTTGAATTCACTTTCCCGGCCGGCACCTCTATTCCGGCCAATGGCTACGTGGTGATCGCTAAAAACGCCGCTTATTTCCAGGCCAGGTTTGGTTTCGCTCCCTTCGAATGGTTAACACCCGGTGCACTCACCAACAGCGGGGAAGACCTCGAGCTGCGCGATGCCGGCGGCAACGTGATCGACTACGTAGATTACAAAAATACCGCGCCATGGCCCACCGGACCCAATGGGAACGGACCCTCGCTGGTGCTCTGCGATCCGAACGCCGACAACACCCAGCCGTCCAACTGGCAGGCGGCCACTACCCCGACGGGCGTGATTATCAATGGCAAGGAAGTGCTGGCCAGTCCCGGCGCCGCGAATGGCGCGACCTGCGGATCCATGCCTACTTTCCCAACCCGTACCATTGCGGAAGTGACCACGGTGAATAATGTTACGGGTATTACGGATTCGATCGGTGCGGACGTTACCCTGGTCGGTACGGTCTACGGCGTCAATCTGCGCAGCACCGGCCTGCAATTCACCATCATCGATGATGCCAACAACGGGATCGCCGTGTTCAGCCAGACCGAAACTTATGGCTATAATGTGGAGGAAGGCGATGAGGTTTCCATCAGCGGATTCATCAGCCAGTTCAACGGACTGACACAGCTGCTGCCCAGCTCGATCAGCGAACTGTCCTCCAACAATCCGCTGATCACCCCGACGACGGTGACAAATGTCAGTGAAGACAACGAATCGAGCCTGATCCGCATCAACAACCTGACGCTGGTAGATCCGACCGAGTGGGATACGACGGGTAATGCAGCCGGTTTCACGGTGCGTGCCGTCTCCGCCGCCAATCCCTTCGACACGATCTTCATCCGGATCGACAACAACACCAATCTGTTTTTGCAGGGCGTTCCGCCGCAGCCCTTCAACCTGACCGGCATTGGTGGCCAGTTTGATACCAGCAATCCCTACAACTCCGGTTACCAGGTGTCGCCGCGTTACCTGGCCGATATCAGTACGCTGGTGGGGGCCTACGCCGCCGATTTCAGCGCCCAGGTGCGGTTAACGCCCAATCCGGCCAGCAACTACCTGACCGTACAAAGCGCAGTCCGCTTCGACCGCCTGCGGGTACTTTCGGCCACCGGCGTACTGGTGCGTACGCTGGAAAATCCGGATCTGCACGAACCGATCAGCCTGGCGACGCTCCCGGCCGGTACGTACTTCCTACGTTTCGAAAAAGACGGTGGTATTTGGACGGCCCGCTTCGTAAAAATATAACCCGACTATAGTTGGGCTTATGGATCAATCAACAGACCGCAGCCGGTACGGCTGCCCTGACCTGGAAGGAGCCACCGCCGATATTCGGCGGTGGCTCCGTTTTTTTAAGTCCGCGGCATTCCGAATGCCTGATTGCCGTCCCATGCAGGTTTACGCATGCTGCTGCCCGGCTAAAGCCGGGGTTACGTCAGGCGCCGGACATTTTTCGGAATGATGGGCTACGCGGGCCGGTTTTGGCCCAGCCCTTGCTTTAGGCCGCCGCACACAAAGACACTCTACATGACCCATTTTCTACGCCTGCTAGCCCTGGCCGGCTTGTTCCTACCGGTTTTTCTATCCGCACAAAGTTCCACATTGCCCCGCCGCAGCAAGCTGCCGGCCGTACTAAAGGAAGTATCCGGCATGGTTTGCACCCCGCAGGGTGACGTCTGGCTGATGAATGACAGCCATAACCCGGCGGATCTTTTCCGCTACGACCCACTGCTCAATAAGGTGCTCGAAACCCGTCGCCTGCCGGTACCCAACCGGGATTGGGAAGACCTGGCCAATGACGGGCAGGGCAATCTCTACATCGGCGACGTCGGCAATAATTATAACCGCCGTAAGGACCTGCGTATTTATCGCTACAACCCGGTTACCCGGGCTCTCGACAGCATTTTGCTGCGTTATCCCGATCAACATGACTTCGCACCGGCCGATAAGCGGGACTGGAACTTCAACTGCGAGGCCATCGTTTTTTTTCAGGACAGCCTGCATTTGTTCTCCAAAAACACCTTCCAGGGCAACTTTTACACCAAGCACTACGTCGTACCGGCCCGGCCGGGCAACTATGTCGCCGAACTGCGCGACAGTTTTTACCTCAAAGACCGCGTGGTCACCGGCGCCTCGCTCAGCCGCGACGGGCGTACACTGGCCCTCACCAGCTATATTATCGGTAGGCGACTGGGTTTTTTACCGTTTACCAAAGCCACGGTTTATTACTTCAGCGATTTTCGCGGCAGTAATTTTTTACACGGAAAAAAGACGGCCCGGAAGCTGCCCAAGTTCCTGATTGCCCGGCAGTATGAATCGGTCACCCAGTGGACCAATGGGCGCTGGCTGGTGGCCAATGAAGGCCGTAAGCCGCAGTTGCAGTCGGTGTGGCGGGTGAACAAATAGAGTTGCTGCGCATTGACAATCCGGATGTTGTGCATTCAACCCACGAATTTATTCGTGGGTACCACCATACTTAACCTTTTGACCAACCGATTTATCGGTTTAGGGCAAGTCAAGCCAAAAAACCGATAAATCGGTTGGGCCTGGCCGTTTTTGACGCATAGCCCACGAATGAATTCGTGGGTTGAAAATCACAAG
>JBKJKS010000002.1:0-6314 GCA_046597295.1 Saprospiraceae bacterium | reverse complement strand
CATCCAGACCATTTTGGGCAAACACGAATTCGTACTCCTGCTCGCGGATGCTGCGGCGAAATTTCTGGATGATGAAGACGATGTTGCGCAGCTGATTAACCAGAAATTTCGCCGCAGCATCCGCGAGCAGGAGTACGAATTCGTGTTTGCCCAAAATGGTCTGGATGCGCTGGATAAGCTGCGTCAGCACCAGGATATGGACATGGTGTTCAGTGACATCAATATGCCCGAAATGGACGGGCTTACCCTGCTGGAAAAGATTAATGAGACCAGCCCTTTACTCAAGACCGTAATTATTTCCGCCTACAGCGATATGTCGAACATCCGCGTGGCCATGAACCGGGGGGCGTTCGATTTTATTTGCAAACCACTCGACTTCCAGGATTTCGAACGCACTTTGGTGAAGACCCTGCAAACCTGCCAGCAGATCAAGGATACCATCCGGGCGGTGCAGGAAAACAACATCCTGGAGATGTACGTGGACAACAGCGTACTGCGCTTCATGTGCTGCCAGGAGTTCGAATCCTCCCTGTTGATCAGTGAAACCGTAGAAGCCACCATTGCCTTTATCGATATCAGCGGCTTTACGGCCATTTCGGAACGGGAACCGCCCGGTGTCGTGGTCGAGCTGCTCAATAAATATTTCGACATCATCGTCAAAGCCATCATTGCGGAAGGCGGCTACGTGGACAAGTTCATGGGCGATGCCGTGCTGGCCGTCTTCCGGGACGCGGATCACCTGCCCCGGGCCATCCGGGCCGCGCTGGCGGTCAACGCCTGCATCCAGTCCATGGAGGATCCCTTGTCGGACGCGCAAATTTTCCTGCCAAAGGTGTCGACCGGCATCAATACCGGGGAGGTCGTTTCCGGAAATATCGGTTCCGCCACGCTGCGGAGGTTCGATTTCACCGTCATCGGCGATGTGGTGAATACCGCCCAGCGTCTCCAGTCGGTCGCTAAGCCGGGTCAGGTACTCATCAATGCCCAGACGTTTGAAAAAGCAGGCGCTGGATTCAAATACCATAAAATAGGCGACATCCCGTTGAAAAATAAGGCCCATCCGGTCTCCGTGTTCGAAGTAGTGGAATAAGCGCCGTGCAGCGGTTTACTACTATCCTCTTTAACTAACCTGCGTTTCGACGCACCTGGAAGTCCGTCGTACATTATTCGCTGCGCAGCGATTTGACCGGATTGGCCACTGCCGCCCGGACACTCTGCACGCCCACCGTCAAAAAGGCGATCAGCACCGCCATGCCGCCCGCCGCAGCAAACACCCACCATTGGATTTCCATGCGGTAGGCAAAATCAGCCAGCCAGCGTTGCATGAAATAATAGGCTACCGGCGAAGCGATGATGATGGCCAGACCGACCAGTTTCAGGAAGTCTTTGGCCAGCAAGCCCACGATGCCCGCGACCGAGGCGCCGAGGACTTTGCGTACGCCGATCTCCTTGGTGCGCTGATCCGTCATGAACATGGCCAAACCAAATAAACCGAGACAAGCCACCAACATGGTCAGCGCGGCGAAGATGCCCAGCAGTAGTCCCGTCTTTTGTTCCGTCTGGTAAATTTTATTAAACCGCTCATCCAGGAACGAATAGAGGAAAGGTGCATGGGCCGTGAGCTCGTTCCAATGGGCCTGGGTGGTGGAGAGCAGACCGGGAAGATCGCTGGTGCTGGATTTGACAATGTATATTGCCCGCATGGCCGCTCAGTACCATCACGACGGGCGAGATGGGCTCGTGAAAAGACCGGAAATGGAAATCTTTGACGATGCCGAGGACACGATAAGCCCGTTGTGAACCCGAGCCGAAACTGTGGCTGATGCTGCTGCCGAGGGCCTCATTCCCAAAACCTAAGGCTTTGGCAGCGGCCTCATTCAAAATTGCGCCGGAGGAGTCGCTCCGGAATGCACTTGAAAAATTCCGGCCGCGCAGGATTTCCATCCCCAACGTCGGGATGTATTGTTCGTCCACCTCGTACCGCAGGGTTTTAATAATCTGCGCAGGCTGGCCTTCCGGGGAAACAAAGAAATTGTTGTCGAAAGACGCCCCAGCGGGCAGATAGCCGGAAATGCTGATGCTGCGCACCCGCGGGTCTTGTGCCAATTTTTCCCGAAAAACGGTTGCGTTCCGGCCCAACGGCCCGATATCCGGGAGTACCAGGACCTGTTCCTTAACAAAACCCAGTTGCTTGTTTTGGATATAAGCCAATTGGCGGTACACCACCAGGGTGCCGATGACCAAAATAACGGAGATCATGAACTGAAAAACCACCAATCCACTCCGCAACCCAAAGGTTGGCGTGGAAGTATTCAACTTCCCTTTCAATACCACCATGGGTTGGAAAGAGGATAGAAAAAAGGCGGGGTAACTCCCTGCCAAGACACCCGTGAGGAGGCCGACCGCCAACAAGCCCGGCACCAGCCAGGGATGAGTGGCCGGATTTATGGAAAGCCGGATGCCCAGCAGGTCATTGAAAAAGGGCAGTACCAAAATGATCAGACCGACTGCCAGGCCCAGGGCAATGGCGGTCAGCAACATGGATTCGATCAAAAATTGCCAGACCAGACTGCTCCTGGCCGAGCCCATCACTTTCCGGATGCCGACTTCCCGCGCTCTTTTGGTGGCTCCGGCGGTGGATAGATTCATAAAGTTAATACAAGCGATCAGCAAAATGAAGAGGGCAATCGCCGAAAACAGGTAGACGTACTGCATATTGCCACCCGGCGACAAGGGATTGACGATATATGCGCTGAGGTGAATCTCTGTCAACGGCTGCAAAAGCAATCCCAGATCATTGCCCTGGTTACGAAATTCGGCCAGGGCCATGCCCATGCTTTGCTGCATTTGCGGCCCCAGATATTTTTCAATCACCTGTGGTAATTTAGCCTGCAACTGTTTGTAGTCGTATCCTTTGGATAAGACCAGGTAGGTGAAAAAATTCGAAGTCATCCAGGAGTTGGACCGGGCCTCCGGCAAACCAGCCATTGAAACAAACAGGTCGAAATGAAAGTGCGAATTGGCCGGCACGTTCTCCGCAACGCCGGCCACGGTGAGGGGTTCATCAAGACCTTCCACCCGGAGCACTTTCCCGATGGGCTCCGCCGATCCAAAATACTTCTCGGCGGTCGCCCGCGTGATGATTACCGTATGGGGTTGTTGCAGGGCCGTTTCCGCATCGCCCTGCAATAATGGCAGCGTGAACACCTGAAAAAAATTGGCATCTACGTAGGCCACTTCGCCGTCCCGAAAGATTTTTTCCTGGTAAGTAACCACGGGCGTGCCCATCTGCCGCAGGCGCGTCGCGTCCTCCACTTCGGAGTACTCTGCTTTTAAGGTCTGCGCGACCGGCGGCATGACCGTTGCCTCATTCATTTTTTCGCCCTGCACCATGCCTTGAAAAGTGACCCGCATGATGCGATCAGCCTTTTCGTTGTACCGGTCATAGCCTAATTCATGCTGCAAATACAGGAGAATGATCAAACAACTGGCCAGGCCGATGGCCAGTCCGGCGATATTGATGGCGGAGAAAACCTTACTGCGCCAGAGGTTGCGGGTGATGATTTTGAAGTAGTTGCGGAACATAGTCCTGGAAATTTATTTACTGCATAAACGCTATTCAGCGGCTTCGCCAAGGGATCCGTCGTAGATTATTCGCTGCGCAACGATTTGATTGGATTGGCCAGGGCTGCCTTGACACTCTGAAAACTCACCGTCAGAAAGGCGATAGCGATAGCGCCCATGCCTGCCGCGACGAACATCCACCATTGCATATCGATCCGGTAGGCGAAGTCTTCCAGCCATTTATGCATGGCCCACCAGGCCAGCGGCGAAGCGATGAGGATGGCCACTATGACCAGTTTCAGAAAATCGCGGGACAGCAGCCCGGTGATGCTCTCCACCGAAGCGCCCAGTACTTTGCGAATACCGATTTCCTTGGTGCGTTGTTCGGCCATGAAACTGGCCAGTCCGAATAAACCCAGGCAGCTGATCAGGATGGACAACAGTGCAAAAAGGGCGGCGATCTTACCGATCCGCTGCTCGGCCTGGTACATTTCGGCGAACGAGTCATCCAGAAAACGATAACGGAAGGGCTGCTCGGGCGCCATTTGTTTCCATTTGCTCTCCAGCGCAGCGATGATGGCAGCCGTTTCCAATCCCTGGTAGCGGAAGATGGCCATACTCCGGGCCTTACCCAGTTGGAAACAAAGCGGGCCAATATTGTCGCGCAGGCTGGCCCAGTGAAAGTCTTTGACCACGCCAATGACGGTGAGCTCCGTAAAATCCTCCGGCTTGGGCGGACCACTGAGGTTCCCGCTGGGTACGTAGATCTTCTGACCGGCCGGCTCGCTGAAGCCGAAGAGTTTGGCCGCCGTTTCATTGAGAACGACCGCACTGCTGTCTGCTGGTCGGGTCGGGTCAAAAGAACGGCCCTGCGCCATTTTTATGCCCAATGTCTTCAGGTAATCACTGTCGATCCGCCAATACTGCATACCGACCGAACTCTCCTTATCAAAAGCCCGTTTGCTGGAAAAAGTCTGATCGCTGCGGTCGGAAGGTACCGGCAGGTAGTTGGTAACCGTACCGCTTTCGATAGCTGGCTGGCGCAGCATTTCCGATTTGAAGGCGTAGACCTGATCGCCCATGACATACGCATCCTCGACGATGATGACCTGGCTTTTATCGAAGCCAAGTTTTTTACTTTGCATATAGTTCAACTGCTTGAAAACCAGCAGTGTACTGACGATCAGCATGACCGAAACAGCGAACTGGAACACCACCAGCGCAGAGCGCATCGTGGCGGACTGTCCCGGCCGGTGGAGCTGGCCTTTCAGCGCCCGTACCGCCTGGAAGGCCGACAGGAAAAATGCCGGGTAACTGCCCGCGATCACGCCCACCAGTCCGCTGCCGCCGGCCAGTGCCAGCCAGAACAGGGGATCGCCCCAGGGCATGACCAGGTCGCGTTCCGTCAGCTCGCGGTAGGCTGGCAAGGCTACTGCAGCCAGTACGATGCCCAGCACCATGGCGAAGGCGGCCAGCAGCACCGACTCGGTCAGGAACTGTCCCATCAGGGCCGGTCGCGTACTACCCAGCGCTTTGCGGACGCCCACTTCCCGCACCCGTCCGGCAGAACGTGCCGTGGCCAGGTTCATAAAATTAATACAAGCAATCAATAAAATAAAGGCAGCGATGGCGCCGAAGACCCAGACGTAGCGGCTGTTGCCGTTCGGCGAAAGTTCCGCCGTCAGATCGGAATGCAGGTGAATGTCGGGCAGGCCCTGCAGGGTGTACCGGGCGTACTGGCCGCTCTTTTCCATTTCTTCCGACGTCGTGCTCAGTATTTGCTCGGCTGTAATGGCAATTTTGCGGCTGGATAACTGCGCGAACTTCTGGGCAAAGGCGGCCTGGCTGGTGCCGGCGCGCAACAGTAAATAGGTATGAAAATTATTGTTCGTCGCCCAGAAGATCTGATCTTCCTTCACCTCGGTGTTGCCATTCATAGCCAGCAGCAGATCGGCATCGAAATGGGAATTGGCTGGCATGTCCTCGAACACCGCCGTGACCTGCCAGGGTTGCCGGTTATCCAGTACCAGCGTCCGGCCGACCGCCAGCTGGGGAGAACCAAAATAGCGCTCCGCCCGGCTGCGCGAGATCGCCACCGTATGGGGACGGGTCAGGCAGGTGCCCGGATCGCCCTGCAGGACTTTTAGCGGGAAGAGGGTGAAAAACGTACTGTCTACGGTCAGTACTTCCATTTCCCGAATATTGCTCTGCCCGGCGCCTTCGCGTTTGACCAGCGAACTGCCATAGTCGCGAAAGCGGCACCAGGCCTGCACTTCCGGCAGCTCCTGGGCTGCGTCAGGCCCGACCACCGAACCGGACACCGCCATCTGGTAGTGATTCCCGCCGAACTTGATGTCCGCCACCGGCCGTACAATGCGTTCCGCCAGCGGATTCCAGCGGTCGTAGCTCAGCTCGTTGCCCACAAACAGCGCGAGCAGCAGGCAGGCCGCAATGCCCAAAGCCAGCCCGAAGACGTTCAGGAAGGAATAGAGCCGGCTCTTGGCGAGGTTGCGAAAAGCGATCTTGATGTAGTTGGTCAGCATGTTACAAAATGTACGACGGACTTCCAAGTCCGTCCGGTTAGGTTATGTACGACGGACTTCCAAGTCCGTCCGGGATAGTGCGTTTCGATGGACTTCCAAGTCTGTCGTACATTATTCGCTGCGCAGAGATTTGACCGGATTGGCCAGCGCGGCTTTGATGCTTTGCCAGTCCGAAAATGTTGATCGCGGCGTAAACCCGGTTTTTGC
>JBKJKS010000001.1:0-2826 GCA_046597295.1 Saprospiraceae bacterium | reverse complement strand
GGCAGCGCCAGAGCCATATTTTTAATTCTCCCTTTTACTACATCGACTACACGCTGGCGCAAATTTGTGCCTTCCAGTTCTGGATGAAAGATCGCCGGAATCACCCGGAAGCCTGGCAGGACTACGTACGCCTCTGTCAGGCCGGAGGCAGCCGCTCCTTCCTGGGTTTGGTGGAACTGGCTAGCCTGCGTTCGCCATTTGAGGATGGCTGTGTAGAAAGCGTGGTTGGCGAAATTCGCGGCTTTCTGGACAGCGTGGACGACTCGAAGTTTTAAAAATTTAAAACACACAAAATGCGCTACATAACCCTCTGTCTCTTACTGGTTGCGACTATTTTAGGTTCATCATTTATCATGCATCATGCATCATTCCAGCCACCCACCGTCAAATTCGCCCTGTTGAAATACAATGGCGGCGGCGACTGGTACAATGATGTGAACTCGCTGCGCAACCTGGCGAAGTTTTGCAACGATAACCTGCGCACCAACTTCGATCTCGAATACGGCACCGTGGAACCGGGCAGCGCCGACCTGTTCAGCTATCCTTTTGTGTACGCCACCGGGCATGGGAACATGCTGTTCAGCGACCTGGAAGCCCGCAACCTGCGCACCTACCTCGAAGGCGGCGGTTTCCTGTTTCTGAACGACGACTTCGGTCTGGACCCCTTTGTACGCCCGGTGATGAAGAAAGTATTCCCGGAACTGGACTTTGTGGAACTGCCCTTCAGCCACCCGATCTACCACCAGAAATACGAGTTCAAAAACGGTTTGCCGAAAATCCATGAGCACGACGGCAAGCCCGCCCAGGGCTTTGGCCTGATCTACCAGGGCCGTCTGGTCTGTTTCTACAATTTTGAAACCGATCTTGGCGACGGCTGGGACGACGTGCACAACGACTCCCAGGAAGTGCGCACCAAGGCCCTGCAGGCGGGGGCGAATATTGTGCAATATGTGTTTGGGCAATGAATTTTATCACTATTTCCTGGCTAATTTCATCACTCTTTGGCAATACCCGGTGTGCCTCTTGCCCGTTGCCTCTTTGCCTTTTGCCTCTTTAAAATGACCATCCTCCTCCTCGGTTCCGGCGGCCGCGAACACGCCATCGCCTGGAAACTCGCCCAAAGTAAGCGCTGCTCACAACTGTACATCGCACCCGGCAACGCCGGCACGGCCGCCTGTGGCCAGAATGTGGCCCTCGATCCACTCGATTTCGAGGCCGTGGGCCGGTTTTGCCTGGCACAGCAAGTCAACATGCTGGTCGTCGGACCGGAAGAACCGCTCGTGCGGGGCATCTGGGATTATTTCCAGGCCCATGCCGGGCTGAAAGATATTCCGGTCATCGGTCCCTCCAAAGCCGGCGCGGTGCTGGAGGGCAGCAAGGCCTGGTCGAAACAGTTTATGCAGCGCCATGGCATTCCCACGGCGGACTACCGCGAATTCACGGCGGAAAACCTGGCCGAAGGCTTGCGCTACCTGGCCGCCCACGCCCTGCCCATCGTGCTCAAGGCCGATGGTCTGGCGGCGGGTAAAGGCGTGGTGATCTGCGAAAGCCACGTCGAAGCGGAAGCCGAGCTCCGCACCATGCTGGGTGGCAAATTTGGCGCCGCCAGCGCCCGCGTGGTGGTGGAGGAATTTCTGACGGGGATCGAATTCAGCGTATTCGTGCTGACCGATGGTGAGCACTACCGGATATTGCCGGAAGCGAAAGATTACAAGCGTATTGGTGAAGGCGATACCGGCCCGAATACCGGCGGCATGGGTGCGATCAGCCCCGTGCCCTTCGTGGATACGGACATGTGGGAAAAAGTCGAAACGCGCATCATCCGTCCGACGGTAGCGGGGTTGCAGCAGGAAGGCATTCCCTACCAGGGCTTTATTTTCTTTGGCCTCATTCGCGTAGCGGGCGAGCCGGTCGTCATCGAGTACAACTGCCGCATGGGCGATCCGGAGACGGAAGCCGTGCTGCCCCGGCTGCAAAATGACCTGGTCGAGCTGTTGGAACACTGCGCCCGCGGCACCCTGGATCAGATCGACATCCATACCGACGAGCGGGTGGCGGCGACGATTGTGCTGGTCAGCGGCGGCTATCCGGGCGACTACGAAAAGGGCAAAATCATCACGGGTGTGGAGGACGCGAAAGACAGCCTCATTTTCCACGCCGGTACCGCTGCGGCAGCCGATGGGCAGGTCCTGACGAATGGTGGCCGGGTGCTGGCCATCACGAGCTACGGGAAGGACGCGGCCTCCGCTGTTGCCCAATCGAGGCGCAGCGCCGAGCTCATCGGTTTCGAGGGTAAATACTTTCGCGGCGACATCGGCAATGATTTAGTCCAAGATATGCTTCTGAAACCGGAATAGCATCGTCTCTTTAAACATCATCCGTCCAGGGCTGTTCCCTGACCGCCTGTTTTCACCATCCGCACATTTTCCATGAAAAATATTTTTCTCCTATTCCTCGCCTTAAGCTTCCTCCCCCTGCTGGCCCCGGCCCAAAAGCCCGCCAAGCCCAACGCTGCCGAGCTGCACCAGGCCATCAAGAAATTGAATGTGCTGGGCTCGGTGCTTTACGTAGCGGCCCACCCGGATGATGAAAACCAGCGGTTCATCAGCTACTGCGCCAACGAAAAACTGTTCGATGTGACCTATCTATCCCTCACCCGGGGCGACGGCGGTCAAAACCTGGTCGGACCGGAAATCCGCGAACTGCTCGGCGTACTGCGTACCGAGGAACTGCTCATGGCCCGCTCGATCGACGGTGGTAAACAGCGGTTTACGCGGGCCAACGATTTCGGTTTTTCCAAGAACCCGGAAGAAACGATGCGCATTT
>JBKJKS010000570.1:0-8088 GCA_046597295.1 Saprospiraceae bacterium | reverse complement strand
GGGCGATGGCGGTTGTTTCTGCCAGATCGTGGATATTTGCGTACTGCCGGCCTGGCAGGGTCAGGGCGTTGGCCAGCTGATTATGCAGGATATTATACGTTTTATTGCCAGGGAAATTCCCGACACCTGTTACATCAGTTTAATAGCCGATGACGATGCCTCCAGGCTGTATGAAAAATACGGATTTCAAGATACCCTGCCAAAATCAAAAGGCATGTTCATCAAAAAATAAGGCGATGGAACTACTACCGATTCACCCCACTGTAGCCGAAAATGCGGCGTTTGCCAACCATCCCGACTGCCGGGACAGTGTGGGCCCGACGCTCGATTTCTACCAGCGCGTAGGCTTTGAACCGCCCTGGATTGGCTATTTTGCCCAAGTGGAGGGCCAACTAGTCGGCGCTGCGGGCTTCAAGGGTCCGCCCCGAAATGGCCAGGTGGAGATCGCCTACGGCACCTTTCCCGCTTACCAGCACCGGGGCGTCGGTACGCAAATGTGCCGGGCGCTGGTGCAACTGGCACTGGAAACCGACCCAACTTTGCGCATCACCGCCCGGACGCTGCCGGAAGAGAGCTATTCCACCAAAATCCTGCGTAGTAACGGCTTTATCTGGGCGGGCATGACCTGGGAAGAGGAGGACGGGGACGTGTGGGAATGGCTGTATAATCCCTGAAATGCCGCCTTTATTTTTCCACTACCCGCTCAAAAAACACAAAACCATTCTTGCGGTACAGCTCTTGTACGTCGGGCAGGGTCGGCAGTTCGCCGAGGTGGGTGATCTTGGCGACGAAATAAACTTTTTTGCCGGGTTGGCCGTGGGCGAGGGTGGGGTAGTCGTCCACCGTTTTATCGGCGCCGACAGGCGGCTTGCGGGTGTAGAACAGATGGGCATAACTTTTGAAACCGACCGGCTGTACGAAGCAATCCTCCCCGGCTTTGCTTTCGTAAAACTCCACGGCGGCCCGCTGTGAATGCGCCTCGATATTGGGCACAATGAAAAGCAGCGTGAGCCCGACGCTGACCGCGCCGCCACCGAAGGCGACCTGCGCCGCCAGCCAGGGCCGGTGGCGCAGCCAGTAGATGCCAGCGGCCACGCTGGAGCCGGCCAGGACCAGCCCCGGCAGGCCCTGCCACAGTTGCCAGCAGACGTGGGCACCCAGGTTGGCCAGTGCAAAAGGGTCGCCGGCCAGCAGCGGGCGGACCTGCTCCATGTTTTTCCCCAGCCAGGGCAAGGCGGCGATAGCGCCGCCTAACACTACGCCCAGGCCCGGCAGCAGTATGGAAGTAATACGGGGTTTCACAGTCCAATTTACGGCCCGCCACAGCGTGACCGCACCGAGGTAGGTCAATGGAAAATAGCACAGCGAGGAGTAGTGGGCGATCTTGGTGCGCACAATGCTGAACAGGATCAGCACCACCCAGAACAGAATCTGCATCCAGGTAACGAAGTCGGAGCGTTTGCAGGCGTCCAGCGTATCCGATTCCAGCATTTCATCCTCGCTCTGGCGGTCGCCCCACAGGTTGGGCAGTGCGAACACCGACGCCGGAAAACAGCCCAGCAGCAGCACGACGAAGTGATACCCGAAAAAGCCCCCGTGCCCGGCATCGGGCGTCGAAAACAAGCGGATCTGGTAAGTGATAAATTCCCGGACAAACCAGGTGCCGTGCAGCATAATCTCCACGCCAAACCACACCCCGGCCGCTACACCGGCGGCCAGCGAGAACAGCAGCAGGTGCCGCGCGTAACCCTTCGCCCGGAAACGGTAGCGGGCCCAGTACACCAGCAGCACCAGTAGTACGATTAGAAAAGCGATCGGCCCTTTGGTCATGATGGCCAGGCCCAGCAGTCCGCCGCCCAGCAGCAGCGGCCGATAGCGGAGCCAGAAAGAGTGGGTTTTGTCGGTGGAGAAAAAGCGCCAGCGAAACTCGATGAACCCGTATAAACCGCAGAAAATGAAGAAATTAAACCACGGATCGATGATACCGCTGCGAAAATAGAGATGCGGTAGCAGGCTGCCCAGCCAGGCCAACGCCCAGAGCCAGCCGAAGAGCCGGTCGTGCAGACGGCGGCCGATGTGATAGACCAGCAGCAGGGTGGCTAGCCCACAGACCGCATTGGGAAAGCGGGCGGCAAACTCCCCCACGCCGAAGACGGACATGGACAGGGCTTGCATCCACAGGAACAGGGGTGGTTTCTCCCAGAACGGCTCGAAATCGATTTGCGGCCGCCCCCAGTCGCCGGTGACCAGCATCTCGCGGGCGCATTCGGCGAAATTGATCTCATCCCAGTCGAAGAGGTGCACCCCACCCAGCAGGGGGAAGAAAAAAAGCAGGGCCAGGCCCGTCAGAATCAGATAATCGCGCCGCATAGGGCCATACAAACAGCGGGCTGGGCGACAAGGTTGTAAGGTAGAGGAGTTAGGAGACAGGAGACAGGAGTTAGGAAACAGGGGTCAGGAGACCTAAGTCCTGTCTCCTCTTTTCTGTCTCCTGTCTCCTGTCTCCTCTTTCCTGTCTCCTGTCTCCTTATTCCTGTCTCCTGTCCCCTAAAAGAACTTCCCCAGGATCAGATCGAACACCTCGATGCAGATCAGCACGATAATCACCCATTCCAGCTGCCGGCTTTCGCCGTGCAGGTACAATTCACGAAAGACGGACAGGTTATCCTCGATGACCTTGAAGGTGTATTCGATCTCCCGAAAGCGGGTCTGGGTCTCGAAGGTGCGGGCCAGCCCCAGGTGGATGCGGTCGAGGTACTCGTCGTCCCAGGTCAGGTCGGGACTGTCGAAAATAAAGAGGTTCTCCACCACGCGGTTCTTGCTGTTGAGGGCCCGCCCGATGAAGCGGATCATGTTCTTCCGGCTGATACTGATGGAGCCTTTGTTTTCCATCTGGGTGGTCAGCACCTTGATCTCGGCCAGCAAATCGTGGGCACGTTGCGAATAGAAGTCCAGGGCTACGGAGTGGGCCACGTTAAGCATGGCAATGCGGACCAGGTCCTCGGTCAGCTGCGGCACCACCAGGTGATCGAAGCCAATACTGAGCTGTTCGTCGGGACGATGGATGATTTCCAGGTCATCACGGATCTTTTCGGCCTGGGGATGGGTACTGTAATGCTGGAGCAGGGTTAGGGTCTTGCTCACGTCGGTGTCGCTGAAGTTGGCAAATACTACGGCCCCGTAATCAAAGGCGTAGAAGAAGCAATCATTATCGACGCGAAAGTAGAGATCGGAGGGCGTTTCCAGCAGCAGGGTGCCCGCGTAGGTCTCTTTCAGCCTTTTCAGGTCGAGCTGTTCGGCAATGTAGAAAGCAATGATTTTCATTTGGCCGCAAAGATACGGCAGGTTCGCTACGGGAACACGCTACCGGACGCACCGGAAGATTAGCCGCCAATAAAAAAACTTTTTACCGGACACCCCGTTCAGTAGCCCGAACTACCTTTGGGCCTGCCAAAAATTTACAGTTACTAGTGAGCGCCACTTTTCTCGTTGATATTGCGGTCAGCACCGTACTGGGTCTGGTGATGTTTGGCGTGGGCCTGTCCCTCACTTTGTCTGATTTTGCCAACGTCATCCGTTATCCGCGGGCGTTTATTTCAGCCTTGGGTGCTCAAATGATCGGATTACCGATCATTGCCTTTATCATCAGCCTGATCGCCCCTTTACCGGCCGAAGTCAAAGTAGGCTTCATCATTCTGGCGGCCAGCCCCGGGGGGGCCACCTCGGGTTTCCTGACCTATTTATGGCGGGGCAATGTTGCGCTCTCGCTTTCGCTGACCGCGGTCAATAGTTTGCTTACCCTGTTCACCATTCCGATCGTTGTCAATCTGGCCCTGAAGGTATTCATGGGCCGTTCCACTGAGTTGCACCTGCCGTTCTGGGAGACGATGAGCCATATTTTCCTCATCACGATCATTCCGGCGACGGGGGGCATACTGCTGCGCCGCTTTTATCCGGTGTTCGCCGAGCGCATCAGCAAGCCGTCCAAATACGTGATGCTCGTGCTGCTGGGCATCGTCTTCACCATTAAACTGTTCGGCGGAGAAAGCAGCGGCGGGGCGGGCCTGGATATCCATGATTTTCTGCTGATTACCCCCATTGCGCTGCTGCAAAATGCAACCTGTCTGCTGTTCGGTTATTTCTTCCTCAAATGGATGGGCCTGTCCCATCCTTCCCGTCTCACCGCCGCCATGGAAAGTGGGGTGCAGAATACGACGCTGGCCTTCCTGATCGCCAGTGTACTCCTGGCCAACCAGGATATGGTGAAACCTGCCCTGGTTTATTCGCTCTATTCTTTCTGGACGGCCTGTCTGTTCGCCTACCTGGCTAACCGGCAAATTGGCCGGAAGGTGACCTTCAAGCTCTAGAAAAGATTGCCCACCGTTAATGAAAGCCTTTTCGTAGAAAAATCACCGGTTTCGTAGCACGACTGATGTATTTTTGTAGGCTAACTCGAAGGTGTACTCCCGTTCCTGCCCATGGGCTGATTGACAGTATTGGCCTGTTGGAGAACAGCAGCGGAATCGCGCATGCTTCATTTTCTAATCGCCCTATGCCTACTTATCGTCAACTCGTTCCGGCCCACCTGCGCTTTTTGATCACGGTGCACCTTATTCTGCTGGGTATTTACTCCCTGTTTCGCTACGTGACATTGCTGTACAACCGGCCATCGTACCTGTTTCAGATGGACCATACCCTGCCGGTGGGCGAAGCATTCCGCATCGGTTTCTGGTTTGATATTACGGTGGCCAGTTATGCCCTGCTGCTGCCTTACCTGCTGCTCACCATTACCTTCATTTACCCCGGCGCCTACCAGCGGTTGTTCCGCGTCGTCCGCTTCTATTGTGGCCTTGCCATCCTGGTCTCCCTGATCATTTGTGCGGCGGATGTGCCGTATTTCAATTTTTTTAATTCGCGCCTCACCAGCTCCGCCGTGCAATGGAAGAACAATGTGCAGGTGGTGAAATACCTTTTTTCGGAGGTGAAGTATTACCCTTTCATCCTCATTTCCGGCGTGTGCATCTGGGGAACGGGGCGGCTCATGCGGACCATCTGGCAAAAGGCCTGGGCAACTGCTGATCCCGTACCCCGCCACAAATGGCTGGCCATCGGCCTGGCCTCGCTGCTGCTGCTCGGTGGTATGTGGGGTGGCGCTACCCCCCGCACCCCGGACATGAAACAGGCGACGTTCAGCAATGACGGCTTTATTAATCAATTGACACTCAATCCGGTACAGACCTGGTTCGACTCTTATTTTGATTTTGAAATAAATATTTTCAGTCTGCATAAAGCCACGGCCCAGGTAAAAAATGCCTTGGGCATCGAGCGGGAGATCTATGATTCGCCCATTGCCCGCGCCCAGCGCTTCGTAGGCAAAGCAAAGCGGATGAACGTGGTGCTGGTGCTGCTGGAAAGCATGAGCGCCGATCGCATGGGCCTGTATGGCCATCCGAAAAACCTCACGCCCTATTTGGATAGTCTGGCCCGTCGCAGCGTGCTGTTTGACAATCACTTTTCCAATGGTATTCACACCAACGCCGGGCTGTACAGCACCCTCTATGGTCTGCCGATCATGATGATGCAGCACCCCATGAACAACGGCGTTTCCGAATATGGGGCATTCACCGGACTACCGGTGACGTTGCGGGATCATGGCTATCGCACCGAATTTTTCTGCACCCACCCCAAAACCTTCGATAACCTCGATGTTTTTCTGCAAAATAACGGTTTTGAGGGTTTGAGCGATGTGACCGACTATGCGCCTGAAAAAATTGCGAACTCCTGGGGCGTAGCCGATGAAACGCTTTTCGAGCACGCTTTTGAACACATGAACAGCCTGGCTGCCGATTCGACGGACCGTCCATTTTTTGCTGCCATCCTGACTATCTCGACGCATCCGCCCTTCGTACTGCCGGCGTTTACGCGCTTTAAGCCCCGGGGTACCGATCCCATTGAGAGCACTTATGAGTACACCGACTGGGCCATCCGTAATTTTATGGAATCCTGCGCCGGCACCGACTGGTACGACAACACGATCTTTGTTTTCGTCGGCGACCATGGGGTGAACCTGCCTTATCCCTACGATGTACCCCTGTCTTATAACCACGTGCCGCTGATCATCCACGCGCCAGGCCTTTTCAACAAACCGGAAGTGCGGCACCAACTCGCCAACCAGACGGATATTTATCCCACGATTATGGGCCTGCTCCAACAGGACTATGTACAAAATACGCTCGGTTACGACCTGTTCCGGGAACAGCGGCCCTATGCCTTTTTTTCGCAGGACTCCAAAATGGGCGTGGTCAACGGTCGTTTCCTGTATGTTGCCCGTAAGTCGGGTCGTGAATCGCTGTTCGATTATCAGGTTGGTTCCGGCGCCGATCTCAGCCTGTTGTACCCGGCGCTGGTCGACAGCATGCGGCATTATGCCTGCACGCATTTGCAGGTCGCACAATCCCTGCTCCAGCTAAAGCAGACGGGGGTTCCCCAGCGGAGCATCAGTAAGTAACACCAACTTTCAGTTGGCGAACCCACATCCCTGCCAACCGAAGGTTGGCATTACACCTACCGCCGATCTATGTCCATCTGGAAACACCCCACCGACCTGGAAGCCCTCAATGCTTTCAACACCAACACTATGGGGGCTGCCCTGGGAATTGTCATTACCGAAGTCGGCGACGACTACCTGGTGGCGACCATGCCCGTGAACGACCGGACGGTGCAACCCTTTCGCATTCTGCACGGCGGCGCCAACGTCGCGTTGGCCGAAACCCTCGGCAGCGTAGCCAGTACGCTGTGCATCGACGATCTGGCGACCCACACCGGCGTCGGACTGGAGATTAATGCCAATCACCTCAAGAGCGTTCTGGAAGGCGGCCTGGTCACCGGCACCTGCCGACCGGTGCGGGTCGGCCGGCAGGTGCACGTGTGGCAGATCGAAATTCGCGATGAAAAGGGTGATTTGTCCTGTATAAGCCGACTTACCGTGTCCATTGTGGTACGCCGATGACGCAGGATGGCGGTCGGATTGACTACTTTTGTGCCCCCATGGCCACGACCATGTATTTCTTAACTTACTGCTTTTCATGAAAAATTTATTGCAAAACATCCTGTGGTCAGCCTTGCTGCTGGCTGCACCATCCGCCTTTGCCCAGAATTTTAATCTGCAACTTCGCGCCACCATGGAGTTCCCGGGTCAGACCCTGGCCAATATCAGTGGTTATGCCCAGGACGGCCGCGAATACGCCCTGGTCGGCGGTTCGAAAGGCCTGATCATCGTGGATATTACGAATCCGGAGATGCCGGTGAAAGTAACCCAGTTGCCCGGTCCGGATAATTTGTGGAAAGAGATCAAAACCTACGATCACTACGCCTACGTCACTTCGGAAGGCGGCCGGGGCGTGCAGATTGTGGATTTAAGCGCACTGCCATCCCCCAACGTCGCCTGGCACTATTTCTCCGGCAAAGGGCAGTTTCCGGTCAGCACCGACAGCCTGGATAAGATCCACGCCCTGCATATTGACACTAAGAAAGGGTTTATGTACCTTTATGGCGGTAACCTGTATGGCGGCGCCGCGCGGGTCTTTGATCTGAAAGCGGATCCCTATAACCCCAGCTTTGTGGGCAAATTTGATCAGCTCGGCTATATCCACGACGGCTATGCCGATAACGATACGCTGTATGCCTGCCATATCAACAGCGGCCTGCTCTCCATTACGGACATGAGCGATAAGGCCAATCCGCAACTGCTGGGTACGGTCCAGACGCCCGGCAAATTCACCCACAACGCCTGGCTGCTCGACGACCATCGCTACATCCTGACCACGGATGAGACGCCTCCGTCGTTCGTGACCAGTTACGACATCAGCGATCCCACCGACATCAAGGAGCTGGACCGCGTTTCTCCCAATAATGGCACCGGTTCTATTGGCCACAATGTGCACGTTCGGGACGACTGGGCGATCACCTCCTGGTATACCGACGGCGTGATCATCATCGATGCTCATAAACCCGATAATCTGGTGATCGTAGGCCGCTTCGATACCTGGGCGCCTCCCCTGTAAGGCACCCAGTATTTTGAAGTTTGCT
>JBKJKS010000525.1:0-8353 GCA_046597295.1 Saprospiraceae bacterium | reverse complement strand
CGGGACCGGGAATAATGCAGCCGAACTTGGTGCCAAAGAATCCGTCGACGGTATAGCCATCCCAGGTAGCCACCAATTGTACCGAAGCGGCCAGGTCCGGCGCTCGCAAATCCATTTGCATGAGCGAATCGTAATTGATCGGGAAGTATAAGTAATGATTATCGGGAGAGAAGGCGACGCCCCCGGTAAGGCCCGGGTCGGAGGTGTCGATATAGGGAAAATAACGCAGGTTGCTCAATAAGCCCCCGCAACGGTCAAAGTCGTACAGGTAAAGCCCGTAGTAATGATTGTAGCGGGCGAACATACTTCCATCCGGTGAAAAAGCAGCCTGAAAAGCCCCGGAATCCCCCCACTCGGGGCCCATTTTCTGCGTATGGTGCACGTAGAGGCTATCTTTGCTCAACAGCAGTATCGAAATTTTATTTTCATCCAGATGTACTTGCGGTATCCACCAGTCGCGGCCATTGCCGTGTTTAGCCGCCGTCAATTCTCCATAGGAAAATTTACCAGAAATAACGTTTTTGAAACCTTCCACTACGCTGCCCAAGCCCTCGTTGGCCTTGGAGTCAATCAGAAAGTAATTCAATTTTTCATCATAAACTTCCAACGGACCGCTTTCAGATTTGTAGGCCGATACCTGGAATAAATACATGCTGTCGGCATGCCCGGGTGCCGGTAAAAATAAATGGTGCATATAAAAAGGATAGCGAGCATAGAGCTTACACCAATTCAATTCCCATCCCTTGGTAAGGGTATCGCCGCCGGGTATGGAGTATTCGTCCGCACCAATCAGCGTGCAACCATTGGTAAGGAATTGCAGGTAGCCTGAGGAATCACAAATGCTGGCATATCCGTCCAGAAAACGGTAACGGGACTGGTTTTCATAAAACCGTGGCGGAAAAGTGTCAAAATTCAACTCGAAACCTTGAACTTCGAATTCCGTAGTCCCGTCCCAGTTGTATCCCATACGCCAGATGTTGTCGAATTTCTGGGCGGCCAGGTGGGGAAAGATAAATAACAAGGAGACCAAGAGAGAAAAAGCGCCTTTACACATCGCCATATAAAATAATAGGTATGCAGCACTAGTGAAAATTTTAGATTATTGAGTATGCATAGTGCGAAGCAAGATCATGCGATTATTGCTGTTTGCCGAACTTATGCGGGTTAAGTTTCTGGTTAATTGGTGGATGCGCCCCCGGAGGGCGTGAATGCCCATTCTGGTTACGTGGGCGCGTAAAAATTTGCCGCACCGTCCCGATTACGACTGCTTCCGGGTATTCGTAAACGAAAAGCGGCCCCTGGAAATCCAGGGGCCGCTTTTGCCCGGTAGTGAGACTCTGCAGGGGCTTGGAGACGCTAAAGTATCCATAAATCGGTGAGCCCCTGCAGAGTCTCACTTATTGAGGTAATTCCCCTCAAAAAAGCCCCGATATCCATCCAGCGTCTTGTTCTTCAGCACCCGGCGGTAGTTTTCCTGGGTAATGGCGAAATATTCCTTGTTGTAAATCTTCTTATCCGTTTCGCCCAGGAAGCCTTTCTTGTCCTTGACCTCTTTGTAAAAACGCATCACCTGCGCCTTGTTATCGAACTTGCGAATGACCACGATGGGCGCATCGGTGTTGGTACCCAGGAAAATGTTGGAGATGCGCAGCTGCTCCGTTTTGTGGAACTCGCGGTTATAGTCCGATACGGCGCTTTTCACGTCGTCCAGGCGGATGTCGGCGCCGGTGAGGGCCACGATGAAGTAGTGCAGCTTATCGTCTTCGATGGTGAAGGCATCGTCGATCTCCGGTTTCTTGGGCGCTTCCGTCACTTCGAAGCCCTTGCAGGCCAGCAGGCGGGCGATCTCCTTGGCGCGGGTGGCCTCGGCGCTCACCGGGTAGCGGCCGATCACTTCGGAAAGGGCTTTGCAATAGGCTTCATTGCCTTGTAAGTTGCCGATGCACAGGGCGCTGAGCAAGGCGAATTTGGCCATGAGCGGATTCTGCGAGCCGTACTTGCGCGGGGCATCGTTGCAGCGCTCGTAGGCCATCCGGTACTGCCCCTGCTGGTAAATGTTGAACGTCGAATCGTAGTAGACGGTCAGTTCCTTTTCGCGGGCTTTGGTAGCGTTCAGGAAGTTCGGATCGGTCAGCGCACGGGCATAAGAACTGTTCGGATATTTGCCGGTCAGCTTGTCGTAGTAGTACTTGGATTTCGGCTTGTTAGCCAGGTCGGTATAATCCAGGTAGGAATAGTACCAGGTTTCCTTCTGGTACTTGAGGGTGTCCGGGTAGCGGGACTGCAGTTCTTCGAGGGTACTGGCACTGCGGCGGCTGTTCTGCAGTTTATCCCGGAAGAGTGTGCCCAGGGTGTACATCGATTCGTAGGTAGCGGCCCGGACGGCGGCCAATTCGGCCTCGTTCTGAGGCAAGCTTTTGAAAATGCTGCTCAGCTCGGTATCCGTCACCGCATTGTTGCCCAAGCTATCGGTCCGGTTGGCCAGCTCATCGGTCCGGTCGGTTTGCAGGCGATTGCTGCGCCGCCAGTTGTCCTCCAGTTTGCGGTCGCCCCATTCTTTGCCAAAATCTCTTTTGCCCTTTTTCAAATAGGCATCGTTGTAGAAGTAAAACGTAGAGGGCTTGGCGCCGGCGACGGGCGGGGGCGCTTTGGTGCCGCCGGGTGCGCTTTTTTGCGCTTGGGCCACGCGGGCCGCCGCCGCTTCGGCTTCTGCCGTTTCCTGCTGCTGCTTGCGGATGGTTTTGGCCAGGTCCTTGCGTTCGCCTTCGCTCATGCCGTAGACCCGCACGATGCTGTCGTTGGCGGCGATGGTAGTGAGCAGCCGGGCAATATCGGTGAGGTTGGTAGCGTAGTCGCTGGCGCGTTGATGCCTCGGATCGGTGGCCGGCAGCACGGTGATGGTGCTGTCGTAGTAGCTTTTGGCGTTCACGAAATCCTCCGAATCGAAGTACAGGTCAGCCAGTTTCAAATAGCTTTCGGCGCGCTGCGCGGCATTGTCCTTGCTGTAAGACAGCGACTGGCGCAGAAAAGCGATGGCGTCTTTTTTCAGCCCGTCTTTCAGCGCAATCTCGGCCAGCGTGTAGTAGATCTGGTCCTGGTACTCGACGTTCTTCCCGTCTTTACCCATTTTTTCGAGGCTGCGATTGGCTTCGCTGCTGCTCATCTGGCCGTTGCTCCAGCCGGCCACCACCTGGTGGAGGCGGGCGTTGAATTCCATGGCGTAGGTCGGGCCGCTGCGCAGCACCGTCTCGTAGGCGGCGTAGGCCTGTTCGTACTGGCCCGCGCGGTCGTAGAGCTGGGCCAGGATGAAGGCGTAGCGGGCGCGGTCTTTTTTCTTTTCAGTCAACTCCACCCCTTTCGCCAAAGGCACGAGGGCCTTGTCATATTTCTTTTGTTTGATCCAGAGTTGGGCTTCGGCAACGGCCAGCTCGTCGCGCAGGTTGGCAGGAAAGAAACGGTCGTCGTAGAGGTCGCGGATCACGAATTCCGCTTCTTCGTATTTGTCCCGTTCGGTGAGGGTACGGGCGTACCAGATCATCGCCAGGGGATAAGCCGACGTGCGGCCCATGCCCTTGGAGTAGGGATTGCGGCCGATCAGCGCGGCTTCCTCCGGTAAGGGCTTCGGCTCTTCCTGGACGACGGGAGCGGCGGTCACTTTATCCGGAACCGGTGCGGTGGTCGTCGGCGTAGTGGTCACCGGCGGCTTTTTGGATTTGGGTACGGACTTGCCTTTTTTCCGGTCCTTGGCGGCTTGTTTCTTTCTTTTTTCCGCCGCCTTTTTCTTGGCCGCGTAGGCTTTCTTTTTGGCTTTGGCAGCGTCCGCTTTTTCCTCTTTTTTCTTCTTGACGGTCTTGGCTTTCTCCTTTTTCTTCTTTTCGGTCACCTTTTTCTTCTCCTTGATCGCGTCTTTCTTCTGCTTGGGTGTGCGTACTTTTTTGGTCTTCTTGTTGGGGTTATGCTCGTCCTGGATCCAGCGGAAGGTATTTTCCGCCGTCTCGAAATCGTGCTTGACGTATTGGGCCTGCCCGATCAGGGTGTAATTATCATCCTGCCAGTCGCCCGGGCGATGCAGGGCAATCCCGGTGGAGGCTTTTTTGACTACATTATCCAGGTCGCCCCGGGCCGATTGCGGGTCGGCGGCCATGTAGGGATACACCTCGAGCAACTGGTTGTAATTATCAGTGTGCTGTTCTTCCAGCTTGGCGGTAGTGAGCCGGAACAGCTCGTCCGCATTGAACCAGTAATTATACTTCGAAGTCAGGTTGTGGTAGCCGCGTTTGAACCAGCCCGCTTCCTGGCCTTTCTTTTTTTGCGTGACGCAGCTGGCCAGGAGGGTGCAAACCGCCAGGGTCAGGGTGATGATCCAAAACTTTTTCATGCCGTGATTTTTGTCAGTACCAGATTGCTCGATGAACCTACGATGTTGCTTTTTTACGGTAAATGGTTGTCTAACGGGACGGTTTTAACAAAAGTGTGCGCAGCATTCCGGCATTCCTGTGCGTTGCCATTGGTTTTTACACGACCTTTGCATGCCTAGGCCCCCAGCACAACCACTCAACTTCTCCTTTTAGAGGATGCAAAAATATTTCGGTTTTTTCAAAAAATTGGCCGCCTTCTTCCGAAGGAGCAATAATGACGAGCGCAGCCTGATGGAAAAACTACGCGACAAACATCGCCTGGTCATCATCAACGACGACACTTTCGAAGAGGTGACGTCCATCAAACTCACGCCGCTGAGCGTCTACGTCGGATTCAGTACCCTCATCGTCGGTACGGCATTCCTGGTCATGGCCGCCATCATCTGGACGCCGCTCAAACGCTACATTCCTGGCTACGGCGACTTCAACCGCGATGCCCAGATCAGCGAACTGGTGGGCAAGGTCTCCAGCCTGGAGAGTGAAATGGAGGCTACCCGGCGCTATAACGAGAATATTCGAAAAATTCTGGTGGGTGACCTGTCCGATTTTAGTAAGAAAGCGGCCGAAAAGCAAGGGGAACCGACCGGGATGGCCGACACGCTGCCCGAGGATGCGGAACGGATCCCTGAGGACGAACAGCTGCGCGCCGCCGTCTCCAAAGGGACCTTCACCAGCGAACCGGCGCCAACCACGGTCGCTGCTGTAGTCGGTACTGCGGTGTCGCGCGATGTTCCGCTAGAACAAATTTCCTTCATGCCGCCGGTATCGGGCGATGTCACGTCGGGTTTCGATTTGAAAAAAAACCACTTCGGCGTGGACATTGCCGCCGCCAAAAATACGGCGGTCAAAGCCGCCGCCAACGGTGTGGTCATCTCTTCCGGCTATACCGTGGAAACCGGATACAGCATCGCCATTCAGCATCCGAACAACGTGGTGACCATGTACAAGCATAATTCCGTGCTGCTCAAGGAGACCGGCATCACCGTCAAATCGGGGGAGGCCATCGCGATCATCGGAAATTCCGGAGAAACCACTTCCGGTCCCCATCTGCATTTCGAACTGTGGTACAAAGGCCGTCCGGCCAATCCGGTGGACCATATTAATTTCTAGTGCCGGGCGCCGCTATGCGCTGAAAATCAACCGAAAAACCGCCGTTTCCGCCGGTAGTTCCGCGACAAAACGTTCCCGAAAATTAAAATAATGGTGAATAGCCACCGCCAGGGTATCGGCATCGGGCAGCCCGATCACCGATTCGATGTGCGTACGGGGCATGCCGCTGGCCCGCTCCAGCTGCTGCCAGTGCGCGTCACCCTGCAAATCCGGCCAGACTTCCGTGGGGTGCAGCCGGACGAAAGCGCGGGCGTATTCGTACAGCCCGACGTTGAACCAGCGGTCGGGCTGGGTGAAGGCCATGAGCACTTGCTCGGCCGAGAACAGCAGGCAGCCGTCGGGGGCGTATAACTCCGAGGCATGGGCCTGCGGATGCACCTCGGTGGGAAAAGGGCCCGGGTACACAATCACTTTTTCGAAAGACTCGAACAAAAAATCCTCCCGATCCAATGTGAGCGCTACCGCCTGGGCTGCCAGGGCGGCCTGGATATCCTGCGGAACGCTGTCCTCGGGCCAGGCGACCGGCGTCCAGTCGGTGGCCAGGGTAAACAGGGCCATGCGCTCCCGGAACTGCTGCTGCCGGGCCGGATCGAGGCGTTGGTAAGGTTTGCAGAAACGCTCCAGCAGGCGGGTCAGGTCGGCGTTGAGCTGGGGCGGACTGCGCCGGTACCACCACCAGTTGATCTCCGGCTTGAGGATGAAGATCAGGGCGGTCACCAGCAGGAAGGGGATAATCCACAGGGCATAATCGCTATCCACTTGCCAGGCCAGGTAAAAGAAGACCACCGTGGTCAAAGCGAAGGGGGTGAGGAGCAGGTTGGCAAACATAGTGGGCTGGGAAAAGGCAATGGGCGTAGGCAAATATGCGGAGGCGAATGTAGGGGTGTTCCGCGGGACGAAGCCAGGGAGAAGGCCTGCTTTTTGAAAAAATTATAAAGCGGAGCAGCGGTTTTAAAAAAGGGCGTGTATCTTCGCCCCCGCTTTTGACAGCAGCTAGGGTGCCTTAGCTCAGATGGTAGAGCAATGGACTGAAAATCCATGTGTCCCCAGTTCGATTCTGGGAGGCACCACCACAAAGTTCCGGGGGATTCATCCCTGCGGAACTTTTTTTGTTTAGTCGGGTATGGTGCGGGCGATTTGCGATTTTTACGCCCGGCTTCCCCGAATGTTCATGCTTTAATAAAGAAATTTTGTCCGAAGATATTGTCATCCGTGTGCTGCTGCTGCCGCTCGCGCTGCTGTATGGCCTGGCAGTGGGTTTCCGCAACCTCCTCTATCGCATCGGGGTGCTGCGCAGCGTCCGCTTCGATCTGCCCGTCATTTCGGTGGGCAATCTCTCCGTGGGCGGCGCCGGCAAATCGCCGCATATTGAGTACCTCATCCGCTGGCTCGATCAGTTCATCCACGTCGCCGTGCTGAGCCGGGGCTACGGGCGTAAGACGTTCGGCTTTCGTCCGGTGACGGTGATCGACACGGCGGAGGATGCCGGCGACGAGCCGCTGCAATTCAAGCGTAAATTTCCCGGCGTGCCCATCAATGTCGGCGAAAGCCGTGCCCTGGGTGTTCCGGAAGTACTCAAGCACACCCCCGCCACGCAGTGCATCCTGCTCGACGATGCCTTCCAGCACCTGGCCGTCACCCCGGGACTGAATATTTTACTCACCGAATACAGCCGTCCGTTCACCCGCGACTGGCTGCTCCCGGCCGGTCGCCTGCGCGAATGGCGGATGGGCTACCGCCGGGCCGACGTGATCGTGGTCACCAAGTGCCCGCCGACCCTGACGGAGGTGGACCGCCGCAAAATGGTGCTGCAGATCGATCCCTATCCCCGCCAGCGGGTCTACTTTTCGCAGTATGCCTACGGTATGCCCTACGATTTGCTACGCCCCGATGTGCGCCGGCCGTTTGACCTCGATACGGACGTGCTGCTGGTGAGCGCGATCGCCCACACCGACTACCTGCTGAGCTACCTGGCCGGTGAAGTCCGCTCGGTGCAGACCCTGGAATACGAAGACCACCACTACTTCGAGGAAACTGATCTGAACGATCTGCTCAAACGTTTTCAAAACCTGCCCTCGCGCAACAAGATCATCGTCACCACGGAAAAGGACGCCGTTCGGCTGGAGCTGCATCAGGCTTTTTTCTGGAAAAATGTCTTACCGATCTTCGTACTGCCGGTGGAAGTCGCTTTCTGCGACGATGACGAGGCTGCCTTCCAGGCCGATGTGCAGCAATTCCTGCTGGAATTCCGCTCCTGAAACCGGATAAACAAATAACCAATAACCAATAACCAAAATCAGGAACCGTAGGCCTGCAACGCTGCCCGGACGCTTCCGAAACGCAGCAGCAACTGCTCGGCGGCGGCGTATTCCAGACCGGTGGGCTGCATGATCATGCGGGTGCCCCGCTCGATCAATTTGGCGTTGGTGAGCTGCATATCGACCATTTTATTGTCGACGACGCGGCCCAGGCGGATCATGATTGCCGTAGAGAGCATGTTCAGGATCAGCTTCTGGGCGGTACCCGCTTTCATGCGGCTGCTGCCGGTGAGAAACTCTGGCCCAACGATGGCCAGAATGGGAAAATCGGCCTCGTCGAGCAGCGGAGCACCCGGATTACAGGTGATGCAGCCGGTCTGAATGCCCTGCTCCCGGCAACTGCGCAGCCCGTGCACAACGTAAGGCGTCGTACCGGAAGCCGCTATCCCGATCACGCTGTCCCGGGCGTCGATCTGCCAGACCTGCAGGTCTGCCCAGGCCTGGGTAGGACTGTCCTCGGCGTTTTCGACGGCCCGGCGGATGGCCTGGTCGCCGCCGGCGATCAGG
>JBKJKS010000388.1:0-3687 GCA_046597295.1 Saprospiraceae bacterium | reverse complement strand
CGTGTTTCGTTGTATCGTTGTGGTAAAATTATTTATACTTTAATCAACCCTGTGTGGTGCTGCTCCGACTTCCGTAAATTTGCCTGACCGTGAACAAAATCTGCTTTTTCAGTGTTTGAACGGTCTGTTTTTCTTTCACTTACCATACGCCTTTCACTTATGTATCCCATACAGCTGGTAACCCCGATGGCCAACGACCTGACCGACTATGGCTTCGAAGCCCTCTCGACTCCCGATGCGGTAGAGCAAACGCTTGAAAATCAGCAGGGTACTGCTCTGCTGGTCGTCAACAGTGTCTGTGGCTGCGCGGCCGCTATGGCCCGTCCTGGCGCCAAGCGTTCGCTGGAAAATGACAAACGCCCGGAAAAACTTTACACGGTGTTTGCCGGCGTTGACACGGAAGCGACCGCGAAAGCGCGGGAGTTTTTGCTGCCTTTTCCGCCTTCGTCGCCCGCCATCGCCTTATTTAAAGATGGCAAACTGGTGCACATTCTGGAGCGCCGCCACATTGAAGGCCGCCCGGCGGAGTCCATCGCCGAAAATTTGAAAGCAGCGTATAATACGTACTGTTAGGTGGTTATTGGTTATCTGTTAATGGTTATCAGTGATTTAGAGCATTGACTATCAATGTTTTAAACCAGGAATTGGGCTTGATTATATTAATTTTTGGTCTTTAGAAAACGGCCCGTTGCACAAAACTGCGCAACGGGCCGTTTTTTCATGCAAAAAATCCTGCGCAAAGACCGGTGGTTTCCGGGAGCAATTCCGTCCTTTCGCAACAGATGTTGGTTAGACGCTCCCAGCCAAATAACCAATAACTGATCACCAGTAACCAAATACATGACCCGACGTAGCGGCATTCTTCTGGCCGGCCCTTTGCTCTTTGCCCTGATTGCTGCACTCCCTACCCCTGCCGGACTACCCTTTCCTGCGCAACTCACCGCCGGCATCGCCCTGTGGATGGCACTGTGGTGGATCGGGGAAGTGGTGGATACCGCCGTCACCGCTCTGTTGCCGCTGATACTGTTTCCACTTTGCGGTATTTTACCGATCAGGAGCGTATCGGCGGAGTACGGCAATGAGATTCTGTTCCTTTTCCTGGGCGGCTTCTTTTTTGGCAAAACCATCGAACGCTGGCAGTTGCACCGCCGTATTGCGCTGCGGCTGGTCAGCTGGCTGGGCACCGATCCGCCGCGCACGGTGCTCGGCTTCATGGTGGCCACTGGATTCATCTCGATGTGGATCTCCAACACGGCTACGGCGGTCATGATGACGCCGGTGGCCATCGCCGTGGCGCAAAGCACGGCCGCCAAGGGCATGGCCAAGGACCAGGCGAATTTTTGCAAAGCGCTGCTGCTGGGCGTAGGCTACGCCTGCTCCATCGGTGGGCTGGCCACCGTGGTCGGTACGCCGACCAACGCTATTTTCCTCTCCTTTGTACAGCAAAAAATGGGCACGACGGTGTCTTTCTGGCAGTGGTTCCTGTTCGGTTTTCCCTTTTGTGCCGTGCTGCTGGTTGCCTGCTGGTTGCTGCTCATCCGGTTTTTTCCCCTGCCGAAAGCGTTGCACGTCAATGCCGAAAGCAACCGCCCCCTGCAGGCGGAACTGGCGGCATTGGGACCGATCAGTCCGCCGGAACAACGGCTGCTGTGGCTGTTCGGCACCGTCATCGCGGCCTGGATCACCGGATCGCTGCTCTGGTACCGCTGGTGGCCCAACTGCAACGACACGGTGGTCATGATGGGCGGCGCAGTGCTGCTGTTCCTGATCCCGTCGGGCAAAGCGGGCGAATCCACGCCCCTGCTGGACTGGCCGACGGCGCTGCGTATTCCCTGGGGCATTATTCTGCTGTTCGGGGGCGGTCTGGCGCTGGCCAAAGGCTTCGATCAGAGCGGCCTGGCCGTGTGGATGGGCGATGCCATGCGGGGACTGAGTACGCTTCCCCACGTACTGATCATCCTGGTGGTGCTGGCGGTCGTGGTTATCCTGAGTGAGGTGGCCAGCAACATTGCTACGGCCTCGATGATGATGCCCGTGCTGGCCGCCCTGGCCGTCAGCATCGGCGCACATCCACTAGCGCTGCTGCTCAGCGCCACGTTTGCCGCCTCGTTCGGCTTCGGTTTGCCGGTGGCCACGGCGCCAAACAGCATTGTATACAGCTCCGGTTATCTCAAGACCCGTGATATGGCCCGCGCCGGTTTTATACTGGACGCCGTAGCCATACTGCTGCTGCTGGCCTTTTTGTATGGTTTATTGCCGCTGGTGTGGGGTATTCATGTCTGAGTACCGTACCGGCGGGTTCAGCCGCCGAAAGGCCAGGTGGAAACGCATTCATTTGGACAATATAAGCCCCGGCAATGTCTCTTCCACGTCGGCGGCTAAACCCGCCGGTACGGGTGATAAGATTTTCCACAGTTTTTTCTTAACAAAACCTCAAAGTAGCGCTGCGCCAAACAGCACGGGCCCGTGCAAACGTATTTGTTTTTGAAATAAATCACCCGTTCAAAAGGAGAAATCATGCGTACTACCCGCTTGCTTGTTTTTCTGGCTGCTGTTCTGACTTTTCCATCCTGTCAAAAGGAAGAGACAGCGGATGCCACTGCTACTGCCGAAGCGGTCATCCCGACCACAACCTGCCCCGATCTGGCGGCACAAGTTGCGCAGCTCAGTACGGAACAAGCACCCCAGCCTACGCAATTATTGACCTACTTCACCGACGCACAGATCGCCGATTTACGGGCGAACACCTGTCTGACTATGGATTTGACGGAAGATGATTATGCGGATGCACCGCTCACCGGCAACGATGTGACGGATAGGGCCTCGGGTCTGAAGAATCGCTTCTGGTCGCCGGGACAGGAAATCCGGGTGCATTTTTTGAATGGTAGCGTAGCCCTACAGAACAAGATTTTCGGCTACGCCCGGGAGTGGGAAAGCTATGCCAATGTTCATTTTAGGAAAGTAACTGCTGGCGCCTCGGAAGTGCGCATACTGATCAGCGCAGACGGCCACTGGTCCTACGTAGGCACCGATCACCGGAGCGTGGAGGCCTGCGAAAAGACCATGAACCTGGATTTTCAGGAAAATACGCCGGCGACTGAAATGCGGCGGGTTGTCTTGCATGAATTTGGCCACGTGCTGGGTCTGCGCCATGAACACCAGCAACCGCTGGCGACAATTCCCTGGAACGCGACCGCTGTCTATGCCTACTATGCCGCCCAGGAAGAATGGTCCAAGGAGAAAGTAGACGAGCAGGTGTTGACCAAAAATACCCCCGAATCTACGCAGAACACGGCTTTTGACGCCCAGTCGATCATGGAATACCCGGTGTCCGCAGCGTTGACAACGAATGGCTACTCCATTCCCTGGAACAGCCAGCTCTCCCCCACCGACAAGAGTTTCATCAGCATGATGTACTCGGGTCAGCGCATCCGCGTACGGCACGCCGCTACGGGTTATAGTTCTTCCATTACCTTTTTACTCGCCGGCATTTATCACACGCTCCAGTCCGGGGAGAGCCTGCAGGTGCCGGCTTATACCAGTGGTAACCAATTGTCAATCCGGGAACAATCAGCCACCGGCGCCTGGGTGTGGGACAATGCCTATACGCCGGCCTATGGCAAAAATTACAAGATTATGCGGGTCGGTTCGACCAACAACCTGACGCTGGCGGTGGAGTAAGGAGGT
>JBKJKS010000161.1:0-6225 GCA_046597295.1 Saprospiraceae bacterium | reverse complement strand
CGGGAAACGCTTGAAGATATCCCTGCCGAAACGCACATTTTCATCCGCAAATACACCGATATTCTTGACCGCGTTCAAGCCATCCTGCAACGCAAGGGTATGAAGCAACGCGACTTGGCTTTGGCACTAGGCAAGAGTGAGTCGGAAATCAGCAAATGGCTGGCGGGGGAGCATAATTTTACTTTGCGCAGCATTGCTAAGTTGGAGGCGGTATTGGGGGAGGAGATATTGACGGTGATGAAGTGAAAACTTTTAAAAAGTCAATGGGATAAAGCAAGGCCTAATACAGCATTCAGGCAGAAGATGCAGGCCTCAAAAATACAAGTTTTCCACCCCCATCGCAGGCTACCACGATTTGTTTTAAATTCGCCCCACATTCCGATCGCACCATGCCGCAATTCGCCCACCTCCACTGCCATACCCAGTTCTCCCTCCTCGACGGGGCGGCCAGCATTCCCAACCTGTTCAAAAAAGCCAAGGCCGACGGCATGAAAGCGCTGGCCATTACCGACCATGGCAACATGTTCGGGGTATTCCAGTTCGTGGCCGAAGCCGCCAAGCACGAGGGCGTGAAGCCCATCGTCGGCTGCGAATTCTACGTGGTGGAAAACCGGCACCAGCGGACGTTCACCAAGGAAGTCCGCGACAAGCGCTACCACCAGCTGTTCCTGGCCAAAAACCCGGAAGGCTACAAGAACCTGGTGAAACTCTGCTCGCTCGGCTACACGGAAGGCCTGTACGGCAAATACCCGCGCATCGATAAGGAGCTGATCATGCAATACCACGAAGGGCTGATCGCCACCACCTGCTGCATCGGCGCGATGGTACCGCAGATGATCCTGAAAAAAAGCGAAGCCGAGGCCAAAAAGGAATTCGAATGGTGGCTCGACCTCTTCGGCGAGGACTACTACATCGAGATCCAGCGCCACCATATGAAGGAGCAGGATCAGGTGAACGAAGTGCTGCTACGCTGGGCGGAAGCATACAACGTCAAGACCATCTGCACCAACGATTCGCACTATGTGGATCAGAAGGACTCGAACGCCCACGACATCCTGCTCTGCGTCAACACGGGTGAGAAACAGGCCACCCCGGCCATCCGCGAATTCACGGACGAGGGCACGGTGACCAAAGGCGGCCGCTTCGCCTTCTGGAATGACCAGTTCTATTTCAAGACCCAGGCTGAAATGGGCGCCTTGTTCAAAGATGTGCCGGTGGCGCTCGACAACACCATGGAAATCGTGGACAAATGCGAGCATTTGAAATTGAAAAAGGACATTCTCCTGCCCAATTTCATCGTACCGGAGGAGTACCAGACCCAGGATGATTACCTGCGCCACCTGACCTACACCGGCGCCAAAGAGCGTTACCGGATCATCACCGCCGAGGTGGAAGAACGGCTCAATTTCGAGCTGCACACCATCAAAACGATGGGCTTTGCCGGTTACTTCCTCATTGTGTCCGACTTTATCCGGGAGGGCCGCGACCTGGGCGTGGTCGTCGGACCGGGCCGCGGATCGGCAGCGGGCAGCGCGGTGGCCTACTGCATCGGCATCACCAACATCGACCCGATCAAGTACCGGCTGCTGTTCGAACGTTTCCTGAATCCCGACCGGAAATCCATGCCCGATATTGACACGGACTTCGACGATGAGGGCCGCCAGAAGGTGATCGATTACGTGGTGAAAAAGTACGGCAAGCAGCAGGTGGCCCAGATCGTGACCTACGGCACCATGGCCGCCAAGATGTCGATCAAGGACGTCAGCCGGGTGCTCGATCTGCCGCTCGACCAGGCCAACGCGCTGGTCAAGCTGGTGTCCGACAAACCGGGTACCAACCTCAACCGCCTGCTGACGGCGCCTTTCGACGGCCCCGGCTCGCTACGGGAGAAAGAAAACATCAGCAGTGAGGACCTGGACAACGCTAAAAAACTGCGGGACCTGCTCGCCGCCGTGGGCACTGTTGAGAGTACGGTGCTGAAAGAAGCCATGATCCTGGAAGGTTCCGTGCGCAACACGGGCATCCACGCTGCGGGCATCATCATCGCCCCGAAAGACCTCACCGAGATCATTCCGGTGTACGCTTCCAAAGAAACCGACCTGCTGATCACGCAGTACGAAGGCTCCATCATTGAAGACGCCGGAGTCATCAAAATGGACTTTCTGGGCCTGAAAACGCTGACCATCCTGCGGGACGCCCTGAAGATCATTAAGGAAAACCACGGCGTTGATATTGATATTGACAACATCCCGCTCGACGATGTCAAAACCTACGAACTCTACCAGCGCGCCGAAACCAACGGCACTTTCCAGTTTGAAAGCGGGGGGATGCAAAAGTATTTGCGGGAACTCAAGCCGGATAAATTCGATGACCTGATCGCCATGAACGCGCTCTACCGGCCGGGCCCGATGGACTATATTCCGTCGTTTGTAGCCCGCAAACATAAGCGCGAGGTGGTGACTTATGATCTGCCGGACATGGAGGAACACCTGGCGGAAACCTTCGGGATTTGTGTTGCAGGTGACACGCTGGTCTTTGATGCCACTACCGGACAACGGGTACGCATTGATCAATTGGAAAGTCGCACGGGCGAATTTTACGTGCAGGGAGTTGATCAACAATTGTTGCCACAAAAGGCTTTGCTGACACACTGGGTCTGCAACGGTGTAAAACCGGTTTTAAGGGTAAAATTGAAAAATGGTTCGGAAGTTAAGATGACTGCTAACCACCGGGTACTTACAGAGCATGGATGGCGAGAAATTGGCGGCCTGCAGATAGGCGATTGCATTGCCACACCGCGTAAGTTGGAGGCCATGATCAGTCAAAACTTTGACTCCCGAAAACTGCGGGTGCTGGCTTATCTTTTAGCGGACGGTTCCCTTACTTCCTGCGGCCCGACGGCTGATTTTATTTCTAAAGACGATGTTTTAATCAAGGAATATCAGCGTTGCCTTACTGCCTTTGAGCGAGTAGAAACAACGACTTTGCAACAGGCGCGTGGCGTAAGCCGGGTCATGACCAGAGGCGTAAACAAAACTTCCTATCACGAGCCAAACGCTCTGGTAGCTCAATTGCGGGCATGGGGACTGAAGACTACTTCCGGCGGTTGTTGGTCAGGCGATAAATTTATACCGGATTTTGTTTTTGGGCTAAGCGAGGAACAGATTGCCTTTTTTGTAGCTTCATTTTGGGATTGCGACGGTCACGTTGGAGAGAAAATATGTTTTGTAAAAACCATTTCGCCGCAGTTGGCCAGTGGTTTGCAAACCCTCTTGTTGCGAATAGGTATTTACGCCACTATCTACGAGTCCACCTATTTTAACAACCGTCGACAGGTTGAAATTACCGCATATCAGGTTTCCGTCTATAATCTCAAGGCTTTTAACCAACTGATTGTTCCGCATCTGGTATTGAAGAAAATGTCGAACCGGGCTTTCTCAGGAGAAGAGTTTCGGGATAAAGTGTCGCGGGAATTATTTTTGAATGAAGTAGAAACTGTTTGGTCGGGTTCAGTCAGGTCCTTAATGCGGAACCATGGGATTGATCGTCAGCATTTCTACAAAAAGTATCGTCAATTGCCACGCATTGCAGCCACTGTGGTCGCACCCCTTGTCGAAATATTGGCGCTGCCGCAGACACAACGCAATCTGCATGTACGGTGGGAGGAAATTGCAGAAATTACGCCAGCGGGTGAAGAATTAGTGTATGACATCAGTGTGGAAGGCATACATAATTTTGTAGGAAACAATGTCATACTGCATAATTGCGTCTACCAAGAACAAATAATGCTGCTTTCGCAAAAACTGGCCGGCTTTTCCAAAGGCGATGCCGACGTACTGCGCAAAGCGATGGGTAAAAAGCAAAAGTACATCCTGGATAAAATGAAGGGCCAGTTCATCGAGGGCGCAACCGCCAAAGGTCACCCGAAAGCCAAGCTGGAAAAAATCTGGACCGACTGGGAAGCCTTCGCCATGTACGCTTTCAATAAGTCGCACTCCACCTGTTACGCCCTGGTGGCTTACCAGACGGCTTACCTGAAAGCGCACTACCCCTCCGAATACATGGCGGCGGTGTTGACGCATTCGCAGTCGAACATCGAGAAAATCACCTTTTTTCTCGAAGAATGCCGCCGTATGGGCCTGAACGTGAAAGGTCCGGATATCAATGAATCGCAGCTCAATTTTTCGGTGAATAAGAAAGGCGACATCCGCTACGGCCTGGGCGCCGTGAGAGGCGTGGGCGAAGCGGCGGACGAACACCTGATCATCGAGCGCACTGCCAAAGGCCCCTTCAAAGACCTGTTCGATTTCATGCGCCGGATGAACCTGCGCAACGTGAACAAGCGCGTCATGGAAAGCATGGCCTGCGCCGGCGCTTTTGACGGCCAGGGCATCCACCGGGCGGCCTTTTTTTCGCCTTCCGATAAGTACGACAGCTACATAGAGCACCTCCTGAAATATGGCGCAGCCTACCAGGAGGAAAAGGTGCTGAGCGCCAACTCGCTGTTCGGCGACCTATCCGACACGGTAGGCATTGCCGAGCCGGTGGCGCCCAAAGTGCAGCCCTGGGGCCTGATCTATAAGCTCCAGAAAGAGAAGGACTGCATCGGCATCTACCTCAGCGGCCATCCGCTCGACGACTACCGCTACGAGTGGGAGAACTTCGCCACGCCGCTGGACAAAATGGACAATTTCAAGAACCGGAAAGTATGCATCGCCGGTTTCGTCAGCAAAGCCGAACACCGCATCAGCCAGAAAGGCACGGGCTGGGGGCGCTTTATGATCCAGGATTACGTCGGCAGCCTGGAAATTACCATGTTCTCGGAGTCGTACGCCAAGTTCAAGTCCTACTTTGAAGAAGGCGCCAGCCTCTACATCGACGGCGAGTACCGGCCGCGCTACAACTCGGATGAAATGGAATTCCGGGTGCTCAACGTGCGGCTACTGGAAACGGTGGGCGAAGAAAAAACTACCTCCATTACGCTGCGTATTCCGGTGGCCATCCTCTCCGCCGAACTGATCGAACGGATTGAAAAGACCTGCAACGCCCACAAGGGCAAGCATACGCTGCGCATGGAACTGCTGGACTATGAGCAGAAGGACAAATGGGTTTTTACGGCCACGACGCGTAAGGTGCAGGTGGATAATGAGTTTATTGCGGCGATGACGGGGCTGGGGGTGGAGTGCGGGGTGAACTAAAAAAACCTTATTTTTGTAGGGTATGAACAATTCAAAACGCCATAAAAATGAAAAGCAATTCAAAAACTGGGTGAGCACAGAATCCGGCGGGCGCAGATATTGGTTGGAAATAGAAGGACGTTTTTGATGGAAAGCCCGCTATGTGAAAGAAGTGGACTCCAACGAAGAAACCCTTGCTTTCCGACAGGAAATCTACGATGAAAACGAAGTTTTGCGCGAGATTCACGAAAAATATCCTGTTGATAAAGGACATCAAAAACTAAAAATATATGACAACTAAAGAAGAAACAGTTGGCGCTTTGCTCTCCTATATGCGCCATGAACTGTCCCTTTCCCAATTGGTGGATTGGGCGGAAGATACTTTGTTGGAGGCCGATTTTTCAGACGGGGATATGGATGTGCTTACCCAAGTTTTGGGCCGCTTGGGGTTGGCTGATGTACGCGCTTTTGGATTGGCTTGGGAGGATTGTGAGGAATTGGTGCGAACGTTGGGATATCGGTTGCAGGTGGAGGTTTTGGAAGCTGCTTAAAATGCGCTACAAGGCAAATCCTAATTTTTACACTTGAAACAAGAAATAAAATACATTGGCTATCGGCATTTTCGAGGGGGCAATACAATTGAAAAAATTATTTTTTCACTCTCAAATGAAGGCCGCGATACGAATACTTCTTTTTTAAGCAATGGGGTGGGACAAACAAAAAGAAGTCGGGCCGTATGTTAGATGGGCGTACTTATGACGCTATGCCAATTAGGATCGCACAATAGGCTGATAACCAAAGCAATAGCAGCCAACGCCCTACTCGCTTTTATGCGCCACGATCTATCCCTCTCCCAATTGGTAGACTGGGCGGAAGTATAGGGCGAATGAAGCAGTTTTATGAAAATTACAGGGATACTGTAATTCTGTCACCACTGGTGACAGAAATTAGTTGGTCGAACAATCTGCTCATCCTTTCCGGTACTAAGTCATTGGAAGAGAAGGCGTTTTACCTACGTCTGACCATTCGGGAGCGATACAGCAAACGC
>JBKJKS010000691.1:0-3112 GCA_046597295.1 Saprospiraceae bacterium | reverse complement strand
CGTTGGGCTTCGCCTGCCTGCCGCAGTGCCTGCTCGATATCCCGGGCGCCGGCGGCTGGTCGACCGGCATACAGCGCGCCGTCTACGGGGCTGAAAATTTGAAAGGTGGTGGGCATGGGATCGACTTGTTTTTGTGCAGCGTTCCCCCAAAGGTGGGGATTTTAGTAAATTTTTTTCCCCGCAATTGCGCTTGGCAGTGCCGACTGCACACGGCAGACCCAGCTGTTTATCAAACTTTTATTTTTTAAATATGATCGGACCTAAATCACCCTATCCTCTGCTTCCGGCATAGTCGGTTGAAGTATTAGCCAGATTTTTTCAGCAAAAAGAAGTCTTGAATTTCCAGTTAGCAGGCGGTTGGCGCGTAAGTTTTATAAAGATACAGGCATGAAAAACGTGTCTAAACTATGTGCTTAACATTTACCCGTTTATTACTCTTCGTAAATCTGCTACTGTTTGTTCCCTTGCAAACAGCAGGCCAATGCAATACACTGGAAATGCCCGGCAACGGTATAGACGAAGACTGCGACGGCTACGACGACTTTTTCCTGCACCTGCCGCCCTATATTTATCTGACGCCGGGCCAGCCGTTCGAATTGTTCTTCCGGCACACCATCCTGTCCGAACATCCCGCCGATTACTCTTTCGAGCTCACCACTCCCCTGGGCGGCGTCTCGGGGGCGGAAAACTGGACCATTACGCCCACCGACGAACAGTCCGGGGAGTATCCGCTGTGGCTGGTCGTGCGTACCCCCGAAGGTAAGTTGCTCGACAGCGCCAGCACAACGGTCCGGGTGAGCAAAGCCGGTTTTCCTGCCGATACGTCCACCCGCAAGCTGCTCCTGATCGGCCACAGTTTCATCGATCAGGGCTATTCGCCGTATTATTTGCGGGAACTGCTCCTGCAAGACGGTAACCCAGCGGTCACTTTTCATGGCAAGCGCCACAGCTGGATAGACCCCCAGCTGCGTTTTGAAGCGGTCGGAGGCGCATCTTGGGACTATTACGCGTCCTACGCGCAAAGTCCGATGTACTATGGTGGTCAATTGAATTTGCGGGATTACTTCGATACCATCATCGGCCCGGGACAAAACCCCGACTGGATCATCATCCACCTCGACGTCACTGATTATTGCACGGCCGGCTTTCTGGATGGCACTTCGGTGACGGCTATCGACGAATACATAGATGGGCACTATGCGGCGCATACCAAGCCACTGATTGAGTCGATCCGAGCCGTGGCGCCCACGGTGAAAATTGGCATTTCCACTACCCCCTATCCCAGCGCCAGCCAGCAGGCGTTTGACCTGGCCTATGGGTTAAATTCCATCATGTCCGACCGCTTGCGCTGGAAATTGATCGTTTCACGGCTGTTGTTTAAAAATTCAGCATTTTTTGGGAACCGCGAAACGGAAAATATTTATCTCCTGCCGGCCCATCTCAACCTGGATGAGGTAAACGAGTACTCCCTGACCGACCCATTGCACCCCCACCCCCTGCCCAGCCTCGACGGGCCGAGCGGTTACCGCCGGATGGCGCGGACCTATTATGCCTGGTTGCGTTATCTGCAGGTGGGTACGGGACAGCCGGATGCCCTTATTTCAACCCAGGCGGCCAATGGCGAACAAGACCGCTTCCGAATTTTCCCCAATCCGGCTACCAGCTATACCGTAATAGAAAGCCTGGCGCCCTTGGACGGCCCGGCCCGGGTGATGCTGTTCAATTCCATCGGTCAGCTGGCCCTGGAAAAAGCCTGGCACTCTGCCCATACACCAAGCCTGGAACTTGATCTCGCGGGGCTGCCCAGCGGGTCTTACTTCCTGCGGATAACCAATGCCGACCAGCACGCTGTTTTCAAGCGCCTGGTCGTTAACGAAGATGTGCCTTAAATATATTTATTCGGGCGTCACGTAGGCCGCCGTAATGCCGCCGTCGACCATGAATTCCGTACCGGTCACGTAGGAACTTTCCCCGGAGGCCAGGAACAGGGCGGCATCGGCCATCTCGCGGGCCTCGCCGAAACGGCCCATGGGTACGTGCACCAGGCGACGCTGCTTTTTCTCCTCGGTATTCAGGAACTTCATCAGCAGTTCCGTGCGCAATGGACCCGGACACAGGGCATTGACCCGGATGTTCTCGCGAGCATGGATGACCGCCAGTTCGCGGGTCATGGCCAGTACGGCGCCCTTGCTGGCGGTGTAGGCCAGTTGTGGCGTAGCCGCCCCCACCAATGCCACAAACGAGGCCGTATTGATGATGGACCCGCCACCCGCCCGGCGTAGCGCCGGGATGCCGTATTTGCAGCCAAAAAAGACGCCTTTCACGTTGATGGCCATGGTCAGGTCCCAGACCTTTTCCTCCGTTTTGACGGCGTCATCGTCGTCGTCGTGCATGATGCCGGCATTGTTGAACAGGATGTGCAGCTGGCCGTAAGTCGTTTCGGCAAAAGCGACCATCCGCTCGCAGTCCTCCGCTTTGGAGACATCGGCATGGCAAAAACTGGCCTCCCCGCCCTGCTGGAGCACCATATGTACGGTTTCTTGGCCGGCCGTATCATTGACATCGACGACGACCACGCGGGCGCCTTCCCCAGCAAAGCGCAGGGCCGTTTCGCGGCCGATGCCGCTGCTACCGCCGGTGATGAGGGCTGTTTTGTTTTGTAGGCGCATGGTGGAGGTCGTTATTAGTAGTGTACGTCCAGAATGGTTTTATGATTTCTTTTTGCGCACCATCAGCACTTTTTGGTCGGAAAAGTCCATCCAAGCGAAGTCATACAGCAACCGGTACGTTTTGCCCTCTTTATTTAGGCAAGTGCCCGTATGATACTCGTAGCGGAAGCCCGTTCTCGACAACACCAGGCGGTCTATTTCCACCTTATTCGCGTTGCCCATGAGCAGGGCCAATATTTTCCGGTTGCGATGCAGGTAGCCGTCTATCTCGGCCACTGCATCGCGCGTGTCGCGGCGGGTCTCGAGATGATACCGATTTTTACAGTCCGTCGAACAAAATTTTTTGTCGGTGCGGCCTTGCATCTCCTGACCACATTGCCGACACGTTTTTTTCATGCAGCAATGTAGAAATCGTTTTTAATTGTTGTTAACCATTACGTTAT
>JBKJKS010000506.1:0-3129 GCA_046597295.1 Saprospiraceae bacterium | reverse complement strand
GTTGCCTGGCCTAGGCCGTTGTTGCAACCCAAGGGTATAATATTTGTAAATTGGTTGGTGACGACTCCCGGCTGCTTCAAATCGAAAGTGTCGGCCTGGCTATATCCGCCCTGACCGGTCACCGTCAACGTATAGGTGCCGGCGGAGAGGTTGTACTGCGTATTGAAATTATCGTTGAAACCGCCCCAGTTGTAAAACAGCGCGGTTTGGTTACCATACACCGACACGCCTATAGTGCCAGTCGTATCTCCATAGCAGGCGGGTTCGGTCATTCTCGTTTTTACCACCGTAAAAGGCGGGGCTGCAGCGCCGCCGTAGCGGAAAGTCAGGTGGTAGTTTTTGCCGTCATTATTCTGCACGATGAAGGTTTCCGGGATGAAATCATCGCCGACAGTGTCCACTTCCGCCCGAAAAAAGGCTTCCAGGGTGTAGTCCTGGCCAGGGGTCAGCCCGGTGGTGAGGTCCACATAGGTGCTGATACTTTGGTAGCGGGTGGTGTAAGGCCCCACCAGGGTGTTGTAATCTTCCTGTAAGTTTAGCTGCTGCCAGGCACCGCCGGAAGCGCCGGTCGGGAACACGCGAAAGTATAAGGACACGACCGAAACATTATTCAGACAACTTTCCCAGTTAATGGACTTGGCGCGGATCAGCGCCAGCGACTGGATATTGCCCAATTGCAGCCCGTCAAAGTTGGTGATGCCCAGGCAGGGTGCAACGGCAAAACTATCCGCCGTGCCATTGATCCGCAGACCGATATTGGTGGAACAACCACCGATGAAGCCATAGCCGCAAGCCCGGCTATCTGCGGCGGACAACCAGGCAGCCAGCAGTAGGGGTAAAAAATAGCATCGTTTCATACGAGTAATGCGGTTTTTGAATAGCAATAAATTCCACAAATGTAACCGGCCACGGGGCTTGCTGTCATCTAATCAGTGCAGAGTGTTTACCTTTCGCGCCATCGAACCAACTGCCCGATGCAACACCATACCATCTCTGTTTCCCGTACGGCCCATTACTTTGTCCTTGGCCAGCCCGGACCGCATATTCGCCGCCTCTGGATGGTTTGTCACGGCTATGGAGAGTTGGCGGATGAATTTTTGGAGCAATTCCGTTTGCTGGACGACGGCGAGACCCTCATCGTGGCGCCCGAAGGGCTGAACCATTTCTACCGCAAAGGCTTCGACGGACCGCCGGGGGCCAACTGGATGACCCGCCGCCACCGGGAAACGGAGATCGCGGACTATGCCGGCTACCTGCAACAATTGCTCCAATCTTGCCGCGCGCTGCTGCCCGGCGCCGTACGGGTGGTGTTGCTCGGCTTTTCGCAGGGCACCGCTACGGTCTGTCGCTGGGCTTTGCGCCACCAGCCAGCCTTCGACGACCTCGTATTGTGGGCAGGATTGCCGCCGGAAGACCTGGATTATGCGGCACAGCGCGCTTACCTGAGTACCAAAGACCTGTACCTGTTGTACGGTACCCACGACCCTTTTCTGACGCCGGATCGCCTGGATATGCTGCAGCAAATAGAAGACCGCCATGGCGTGGATTTTGGCGATACTGCTTTCGAGGGTGGCCACGAAATACCGCCGGCGGAATTGCTGGCCCTGCTCGAACGCCTGAACTGATTTGGTCAAAAAAAACATTTCTCTACCTTCGCGCCACTTCTCATTATTTACGCTCGAACCATTATGGATTTTAAAAAAATCGTCCCGCATCTTATTGCCACCGGGATATTGCTGGCCGTAGCCGCCCTGTTTTTTGCGCCTAATGCGTTCAGCGGCAAAGTTTTGCCTCAATCGGATAACGTCAGGGCGCGGGGCATGAGCACGGAAATTCAGGCGTATAACAAGCAGGAAGGGCACGCGCCGCTGTGGACCAACAGCGCGTTCGGCGGGATGCCTTCTTTCCAGATATACACCACGCCTAAGGGGAACCTGACCAGACCGTTTTTCAAATCCCTTTTTCTTTGGCGAGATTACACCAGCGTGTGGGCACAGGTTTTCGCGGCGATGTTTTGTATGTATTTATTGCTGGGCGCCTTGAAAACCGACTGGCGCGTGGCGGTTTTTGGCGCTCTGGCCTGCGGCATTACGACCTACAATATCGACATACTGGAGGCTGGTCACTCGACCAAAATGATGGCCCTGGCCATGGCGCCGGGGATATTCGCCGGCGTGGTGTGGGCTTTCAATGGTCGATGGCTGCTGGGCGGGGGAGTGGCCGCCCTGTTCCTGGCCATGCAGATCTATGCCAACCACGTCCAGATTACGTATTATTCCCTGCTGCTGGTCGGCGTTTATATGCTGGTCCAATTGGCGGACGCTTTCCGCCATCAGGCCTTTGGAACCTGGGGCAAGGCTTTTGCCATCACCAGCCTGGCCATCGTGCTGGGTTTTGGAAGCAATTTATCCAAACTCTGGCCAACCTATGAATACGGTCAGGAGACTATTCGAGGTGGATCGGAGTTGAAAAGTAAAAGCGGGCAGGGCGGCGGCCTGACCAAAGAATATGCCTTTGGCTACAGCTATGGCCTGCTGGAGAGCTTTACCCTGCTGGTTCCGCACTATGCTGGCGGTGGAGCCAATGAATCGTATAAAGGCACCGAATTGTATAAATCTTTTACCACCAAGTACCGGGAGCAGGTGCCCATCGAACAGGCCAGCCGGCAGGCGGGTGGTCTGCTGTATTCCGGTGATGAAGGGGTGGGTACGGCCATTTACTTTGGTTCGATCATCTGTTTTTTATTCTTTTTGGGCGCCTTTCTGGTGCCGGGAAGTGCCAAGTGGTGGCTGGTGAGCGGCGCTTTGCTGATGGTGTCCATTTCCTGGGCGGGCCGGTTTTTCGTTAACCAGTTCTTTTTCGACTACCTCCCCATGTTCAATAAGTTCCGGGCCTTGTCCATGGCGCTCGGTATGGGTCAACTGTGTTTCGCCGCCCTGGCCGCTTTGGGCTTACAAAAATTGGCTGATCCGGATATCGCGATCGGCCGTAAGAAAAGGGCACTCTTTATCGGCGCCGGCATTTCCGCTTTCCTGCTGCTCATCGCCTCGGCCACCAGTGGCCCATCGCAGCAGGCACTGGCCGCGTTGGCCCAGACGCCCGATCTGCTGGCTAACCTACAGGCCGATC
>JBKJKS010000476.1:0-6614 GCA_046597295.1 Saprospiraceae bacterium | reverse complement strand
CCTGGACCGTCAGGCGCTGGTGATCAATCTGGGCGGCGGCGTGGTCGGCGATCTGGGCGGCTTTTGCGCCGCTACCTGGAAGCGCGGGATGGATTTCATTCAAATTCCGACCACGCTGCTCTCCATGACGGATGCTGCACTGGGGGGCAAATTAGGTGTTGATTTTCAAGGGCTTAAAAATGTCATCGGCGTTTTTCAAAACCCTGCTGCCGTTTTCGTGGACCCGGTGTTTTTGCAAACCCTGCCCGAACGCGAGCTGCGCAGCGGCTTTGCCGAGGTCATCAAGCACGCCCTCATCGGCGATCCGGCATTGGGAAACAATATCCAGGCGCTGTCCAACCTGGAGGACGCCCCCTGGATGGAGGTGCTGCAGGCTTCGATCGCCGTGAAAGTGCGGGTAGTAACGGAAGACCCACACGAAAAAGGCCTGCGGATGCTGCTGAACTACGGACATACCATCGGCCACGCGGTAGAAAGCTATTTTTTGAAAACTCCGTTTGCGCGTACCCACGGCGAAGCGATCGCGCTGGGCATGATTTGCGAAAGCTGGCTGGCGCGTACCCTTGTCCCCAACGGCCATAACCGGCTGGCCCAGGTCATCGCGCTCGTCGGCGAATCTTTTGCCCATGCGCCGGTACCCACGGCGGCCTTCAACGAAATCTGGACGACCATGCAACAGGATAAAAAAAATGTGGCCGGCGCCGTGCGGTTGGCAGTGCCGGGGGTAGATCCTTACTCGATGCACATCCTGGCCACCAGCGCCGCAGCGGTGGCCGACAGCCTGGCTTTTTACAACGGGCTGGCCGAAGGCTGAAAAACCTTCGGCTTTGATTCGTTTGCCTTAATTTTGTCGAAAACAAAAGATTATGGGCGCCGAAATTAAATTTCCCCTGACCCGTGTGGAGATTGCCGAAATGTTCGGTACCGGTATGGCGCGCTTCCCGGCGACGTTTGAGGAATATTGGGAAGTGGTGAAGGCGGCGGAATACACGGCGGACTTTTATCAGCATGAAATTATTGTCCCCATGAGCTATGAATCCAATAACCATAGTCAGCTGGTATTGAAGATTTCCTACCTTCTACTTACTGAATTTATGAGCCGGGCATCCTATGAAGTACACAATAGTAATCGTCCCCTGTATTTTCCCGATTGCAAGGAAGATGGCGCCGTTTTTAATCCCGATGCCTCCGTCATTCGCCTGCCCCGCCAACCCTTTGAATATCAAAAGGGTTTTGATGCAGAAACCACGCCGGAAATCATTGTGGAAGTACTCTCGCACAGTACTCAGGACTATGATTATGCCGTAAAATTACCCTGTTATAAAAAGTGCCCTTCGGTGCAGCAAGTGATTTTTATCAGTAGTCTGCAGCCTTTTGCGACTATTTGGACGCGGCAGGACGACACGGATATTTGGCTCAACAGCGACTACGACGACGCGAATGACACCTTTTTGGTCCATGCACAACCGCTGCGGTTAGGCGACTTATACGCCGGTATCGATTTTGTAAAGTGATTTCTCCCTGCTTGCCGTGTACACACAAGACGACCAACGTACCCTCTACGAACTTTCCAAAAAACTGCTGTACACGCCCCAGGCCACGCTCTTCGAAGCGGATGAGTCGGAACGGCGCACGGCAGAACTGCACCAGGTGATTCGCTACCATGAGTGGCGCTACTACGTGCAAAATGATCCGGTGATCAGCGACTTCGAGTATGATCAACTGTATAAACAGCTGGAAGCCCTGGAAAAACAGTACCCGGAGCTCCGGAGCACCGACTCCCCCACCCGCCGCGTCGGGCAGGACCTGACCGAAAATTTCGCGCCGGTCGCCCATTTGGTGCCCATGCTTTCCCTGGATAATTCCTACGATGCGGAAGACCTGACCGACTTTGATGAGTCGGTCAAAAAACTGGCTAAACTGGATAAAGACGCGGTGGTAGCGTACTGTGTAGAACCAAAATTTGACGGAGGCACCATCGTACTGCTGTACGAAAATGACCGCCTGGTGCGCGCGGCCACGCGTGGCAACGGCCACGTCGGCGATGAAATCACGGCCAACATGCGCACCCTGCGGTCCATTCCCCTGCAGGCGGGTTTTTCCAAATATGGCCTTCAAAAAGTCGAGCTGCGCGGCGAAGCACTGATCCGCAAGGATATTTTTGAAAAAATGAACCGCCAGCGCCAGGAAGCCGGCGAAATGCTGTTCGCCAACCCGCGCAATGCCGCTACCGGCGCCCTGCGCATGAAAGATCCCAACGAAACCGCCCGCCGTGGCCTCGAAGCCTTCGTGTATCAAATGGGCTATGCGGTGGACGGTCAGGGCAACAACGTACTCGATCAGTTCCAATCGCATGCGGAGAGCATCCAGCTGTTACGCAGTTTAGGATTCAAAGTGCCCGCCAGCCAGTCGGCTCCCCCGCAATTATTGGCAGAAACCAGGGTTTGCAACGGCATCAGCGAAGTGATCGAATTTTGTACCGCCTGGCAGGCCTACCGCGACGCTTACCCCTACGAAGTGGACGGCATGGTGGTGAAAGTCGACAATATTGAACTGCAAATCCGCTGCGGGACCACCAGCCACCATCCGCGCTGGGCCATCGCTTTCAAATTCAAGGCCCGGCAGGCGACGACCCGCCTGCGCGACGTCGAATTTCAGGTCGGCAAGACCGGCGCCATCACACCCGTTGCCAAACTGGAGCCGGTGCCTTTGGCCGGCGTCACTGTATCCAACGTGAGTCTGCACAATGAGGAATTCATCCGCGCCAAGGATCTGCGCATCGGCGACCAGGTACTGGTGGAACGCGCCGGCGACGTCATTCCCTACATCGTCAAAACGCTGGCCGAACTCCGCACCGGCACGGAACAACCCATCCGCTATCCACGCCAGTGCCCCGTTTGCCACTCCGCGCTGGTCAAGCCGGAAGACGAGGCCATCTGGCGCTGCGAAAATGCCGAATGCGAGGCACAGGTCATGCAGCGCATGATTTTTCATACCTCGAAACACGCCATGGATATCGAGGGGATGGGTGAAAGCACCATCGAGCGCTTTTATAAGCTGGGCTGGCTGCGTTCCATCGCCGATATTTATCGTATCGATTACGAGGCAGTGGCGAAACTGGAAGGCTTTGGTCGGAAGTCCGCCGACAATATGTTTGCCGCGATCGAGGCCGCCAAGCAGAATCCGATTTACCGGCTGCTGCATAGCCTGAGCATTCACCATTTAGGGCGCAAAGGCTCGCGTCTGGTGGCCGCCGAGATCGGTCATGTGCTGGATCTAAAGGACTGGGACCTGGAGAAATACCAGACCATCAGGGAAATTGGTCCGGTACTGGCGCGCAACGTATTCAATTTTTTTCAGAATGAACATAACATTGATCTCCTGCAAAACATGGAGCAGCAGGGCGTGAACCTGCGCCAGACCGACGCGGATAAGCACCCGGATGCGCCGACCGAAGGGCCGCTGCTGGGTCGGAGCATTCTTTTCACCGGTACGCTCTCGCAAATGACCCGGGAGGAAGCCGAAAAACGCGCCGTAGCCGCCGGGGCTGGTTTGGCCAGTGGCGTCAGCAAGCACCTCAGCATTCTGGTGGCCGGCGAAAAGGCCGGCAGTAAACTCAAGAAGGCCCTGGCCCTGGAAACAGTCGAGATCTGGACAGAAGCGGAGTTTTTGGAGCGGGTGGCCGAATTGGCTTAACGGAGCACACGAGTGAGAGCAATCAGGCCTTGAAGTTTATAAAAAATCGTCGTGCCCGTCGTGCCGTGGTGGTGCCCCTTCGACGAGGCACCAACAAAAAAAGCCATCGAACTTTCGTCCGATGACTAACCCCAAAAAACCAAATGAAAACAATCTTCCTTCTTTGTGGCCCCCGCTCGAGTGCCGAGGCCTACTTAAAACGCCGTCACCATAAATGGTCACCGGACTTTGATAAACGTTCGGGAAACTTTACAAGCGTTTAACAAAACGGGCCTTTTGCAGGCATTACGGTGCCCGATTTTGCGCCTCAGTTGAAAAATATCTGAATTTTAATCATCTTTGTGCAGCGTAAAGTGTTCAAAGACAATCCGCTATCACCCAACGACGCGCCTCGTGCCCATTGATCTGATTTTCATCATCGTTTTCGGCCTGGGCTTTCGCCACGGCTATTCGAATGGCATCATCAGTACCGTATTCAACCTCGTTGCTTACGTTTTCGGCATCATGCTGGCCTTCAAAGTCACGCCGGCCATGACCAATATTCTCGAGCGTCTGTTCCATTCGCAGAATCCTTCTATGTTTCTGGCCGCCTTTATCGTCAACGTGGTCATTATTATGCTGGTGCTGCGGCAGGCTGCCCGGATTCTGGAAGGCTTTCTGCAGGCGGTGTATCTGGGCGTTTTCAATCGGGTTCTGGGTGGGGCGGTTATGTCCGCGCTGGCTATCCTGGTCTACAGTGTACTGCTTTGGTTTGCCGTACGGGTGAATATGGTCAACGACTCTACCCTGGCCGAATCACGGGTCTATCCCCTGCTCCGGGATCTGCCCGGCCGGGCGAAGGAAGTGGGCCTGCGCTTTCGGCCTATGGCCCGCGAGATGTGGGACACCTCGCTCAGCTGGATGGACAAGCTGGATAAATACGGGGTACAAAAGACCGAGTCCATGCCCAAGGTGTACGAGGTGCCGGATGATGGCAAACCCATCGAAACCGAGCCGCAGGAAACCACCCCACGGCCCCGTCCGGCGCCGGTCACTCCCTCCAATGGCATCGAAGAGTAAGCCGGCCGGATGAACATACTGCTGCTGGACAACTACGATACTTTTACCTACAACCTGCAGGACTATTTATTGCAAGCCGGCGCGCAATGCCAGGTGCTACGCAATGATGCCTGCACCCTGCCTGAATTCGAGCGCCTGGACTTCGATGCACTGGTGCTGTCGCCCGGACCCGAGCGGCCCGCCGCTGCGGGCCTGATGATGCCTTTACTGGGCAGGTTGTTCGATAAAAAGCCGGTGCTCGGTATTTGCCTGGGTCACCAGGCGCTGGGCGAATTTTTCGGCGCCCGGCTCATCAAGGCCCCATCGCCCATGCACGGCAAGACCAGCCTGATCAGCCACCGTGGTCATCCGCTTTTTCGCCATATACCCACACCGTTTGCCGTCATGCGCTATCACTCACTGCTGTTGGAGTCGCTCGAGGGCACGCCGCTCCAGGCGATCGCCCACACCGCGGAAGGCGAGATCATGGCCTTGGCGCATCCGGAGCTGCCCTTACTGGGCGTACAGTTTCACCCCGAATCCATTCTCACGGAATGGGGGTTGCAATTGCTGACGAACTGGGTGAAAAACGAGGGCTTTCGTCACCCCGGCATCAGTCGGGATCAACTGCCCGGCTAAAGCTGGGGTTATGCCTGGCGCGCTGCCATGTCCAGAGACTGCCCGCTATACAGATCAGGAACAGACCTACGGAGATGATCTCCGCCTGGGACATGGGTATGCCCAGCACGTCGTGGTCCACGTTGACCCGGATTTTTTCAATCAAAAAGCGCTCCACCGCAATGAGGCCCAGGTAAATAAAGAACAGCAGGCCGGGTACGGCAATCCGCTTGCGCAGGCTCCATAAAATGCCGAACACCAGCACCATCATGAGGACTTCGTACAGCGGCGTAGGAAACACGGGCGCGGAGAGCTGCAGGCAATAGTCCCAATGACAGCCTTCGATGGGTATGCTGGGTACCGGAGCGGTATCCGGATCTTTCAGCACGTTGTGGGGGTAGGTAAAGCCCCACATCCAGTCGGGCAGCCAGGCCAGGGCGCCGGGTTTGGGGCCGCTCACGATGCCCCAGTCGCCATCGCCGGAGAGCTGGCAACCGATACGGCCGACGCCATAGCCGGCGGTCAGGGCCGGCGCCACCGCATCGGCGGTGGGCAGAAAAGGAATTTTCTGGCGGTACATGTAGGCAACCACGGCCACGAAGCCCAGCACCAGGCCGCCAAAAAAAGCCAGGCCGCCGCCGGACAGCAACACCCGGGCCGGTGATTGCAGGAAATCTTCCCAGTTATCGAAAACATCGAACAATTTCGCCCCCACCACGCCGCCCACGGCCGCCCACACCGTCAGCTCACTGATGCGATCGTGGGGCCAGACCTGCACGTCGCGGCTAATTGGAACGGCCAGCCGGCGGCGATTGGATTCCCACCAGGTGAAACCGGCCAACAGCACCGCACCGATCACCGCCGGCAGCCAGGCCATTTTATCGGATAAAATCACTGCCGCCGGATCGCTGCGAAACTCGGCAAAGTGGTGCACGGCGTAGCCACCCTTGCCGCCCAGCAGTAGCCCGACCAGCGCATTCATGCCAATTTCCACCGGGGAAGCGGGCAATCCATCGGTCATAGTCACCCGGCTCGCCATGTAAGCGCCCGCCTGGGCTTTGCGCTTTAATTCGTCGTAAAAGACCACGGCGCTGGCTAGAAAGGCCAGGGCCAACAGGAAACCGAAGGTTTTGAAAATGGACAGCCAGTTGTCCGGCTCGGTGCCGAACAGATCGTGGGCAATGTAGGACAGATCGGGATACATGGTGCAAGGTTACGAGCTTAGCGGATTATTTCCTCAATTCTGCGACCAATTGCTCGGC
>JBKJKS010000599.1:0-8374 GCA_046597295.1 Saprospiraceae bacterium | reverse complement strand
CAGTACGCCAACCGGCTTCCCCGCTGCGTCGGGCACGGGACTGTAGCTGAAGGTCCAGTACACGTCTTCGATCCGTCCGTTGCGAAAGATGGGAACCAGCAGGTCTTCGTTCCAGGTCGCGGCTCCACCGCCCAGCACTTGATCGATCAGCGGACTGATGACCGGCCATATTTCCGGCCACGCTTCCTTCCCCGGTATACCCAGGATGTCCGGGTGCTTGCCATGTTCCCCCAGACTGGGCCGGTAGGCGTCGTTATAAAAACAGATCAGCTCCGGGCCCCAGAACAGGAACATGGGAAACCTGGTCTGTAGCAGAATGCCCAGCGCAATCCGCAGGTTTTGCGGCCATCCATCGACGGCGCCCAGCGAGGTGTTGCGCCAGTCTTTACTGCGGGTCAGGGCGCCCATTTCACCGCCGCCGGCCAGCAGGGGATCGGTAGCGGCGGAATCAGTTGTATGCATACTGGATTCTTTTTGCAACCCGGTACCTGAAAGACGCTGCCGGGCCTGTTCGGGATTGGTAACGGGTACATGTAAATAAATACGGATCGCTCAGGCTGGCCGGATGCGCATCCGCTTCACCGGAGATAGCCTTTTTAAAAAAGCAACAATTGCCGGGCCACGGCTTTCCATTGCCCATCTTTGCCGCTTATCTGACCGCCTGGTGCGTTGGTTTTAACCGGTTGGTCGCTATTGGCCCATTCATCCCCGCGGTGGCCTTTTGCGCTCCGCTTTCCAAAACCCTGACGATGATCACCTCTTTTCTGCATGCCCTGCACGCTTACGACCTTTCGCCGCTGCAATGGGCGCTGGCCATGCTCTCGGCCATTATCCTCGGCATTTCGAAAGCGGGCATCGGAGCGATTTCCATCCTGACCGTGTCGATGCTGGCCTATACGTTCGGCAGCAAAACCTCTACGGGTGTACTGCTGCCGATGCTGGTCGTGGCCGATGTGCTGGCCGTGGCTTTTTTCAAAAGGCATACCCAGTGGCGGCCCCTGCTCCGCATGCTACCCTGGATGATCATCGGGGTTGTTTTCGGCGCCTGGCTGGGCAAAGACCTCGACGAAGCCCTTTTCAAAAAGATCATGGCGGCCATTATCCTGCTCTCGGTGGCAGTAATGTTCTGGCGGGAGCAAAAGGCCGTCGATAAAATACCCACCCACTGGTCGTTTGCCGGCATCATGGGCCTGGGCGCGGGCTTCACCACCATGGTCGGCAACCTGGCCGGCGGGTTTTCCAACGTGTACTTCCTAAGCATGCGCCTGCCCAAGAACCAGTTCATTGGCACGGCCGCCTGGCTGTTTTTCATCATCAATACCTTCAAACTGCCCTTCCATATATTCAGCTGGCAAACCATCAACGCCGACTCGTTGACCGTGAACGTAGTCTTGCTACCTTTCCTCCTCGGTGGATTTTTTCTCGGTCTCCGGGTGGTGCGGGCGATCGCCGAAGAACGTTACCGGCAATTGATTCTTTGGCTGACCGCGGCCAGCGTGCTGCTGATCCTGCTGGATCTATGATTCATAAATTTAGCGGCTCCATAGCGTTTGATAGGCCTGGAAAAACTTCGATGGCGCATCTATTTGTCATTTCTGCTGTTCACACCGCGCTGCGTAAAGCATGCAAAAAAATCATACCTATGGCTGATTGTTCACTCCGCATTTTTACCATCCTGTGCTTAACGGGCCTCCTTTTTGCCGGCTGCAAAACCGCTTCCTCCATCCCAAAAACAGCCGCCAGCCAGGGAGATTTTTACGAACTCCGCACCTACCACCTCCAGGACAAAACCCAGGAGCAAAGCGTGGACAACTACCTGCAGCAAGCACTCCTACCCGCGCTGCACCGGGCGGGCTGGAAGAACATTGGGGTGTTCAAACCCGTCGACAGCGACACGGCCAATGCCGGCAAACGCATTTTCGTGCTGCTCCCTGCAGGCTCCCTGGCGGCGCTGGCCCAACTGCCGCAAACCCTGCTGAACGACCCGCAGCATGCCACGTCCGGCCAGGCCTACCAGCAGGGGACCAACGAGCTGCCGCCGTATAAGCGCATGGAAATCAGTTGGTTATCGGCTTTTAATGGCCACCCCCGGCTGACCGTGCCGAACATCGGAACGCCCCGGAGCGAAAGGATTTATGAAATTCGCAGTTATGAAAGCGCTACCGAAAAGCTCTTTGCCAATAAGGTCCACATGTTCAACGTGGCCGACGAGATCGCGCTGTTCGATAGACTGGGTTTCAACGCCGTTTTTTACGGATCGGTGCTGACCGGGCCCCGCATGCCGAACCTGATCTACATGATCGCTTTTGACAATACGGCCGCCCGGGATGTGCATTGGAAAGCCTTTGTGGACAGCCCGGAATGGAAGAAAATGACGGGGCTGCCCGAATATAAGACGAAGAACATATCGAAAATAGACAGTTACCTGCTGCACCCGACGGCGTATTCGGATTTTTGATCCCTGCCGGTCAGCGACTGCTTTACTGAATAGTAAACACCTCCGTCAGTTTACGTCCCTGCTCATCTACAAACTGCGGCAAATCTTCCCGCCTGACCCGCTCGATAAATTCCCGGTCATCGACCACAATGGTGGTGCGGGCCTCGTTCAGATTGCCCACCGGTCCGGCGAACGGAATACCGCCCGGCACATACAGCCGGTAAGCCACGATGCGACCCGGAAACACGATGATCGTATCGGCGCCGCCCGCGACCGGGCGGATGAATTGCTGCACCGGGTACAGTCGGGCGTCTGCTTCGGCCTGGTCGCCGCGAAATTGATGCAGGGCATTATAACTGTTGCTGCCCATGTAAACCACAATGCCCACAATGGCCATCCCGAGCACTGACCCGAACCCCACCGAACGGGCGTAATTCCCCGACCGGTAGGCCGTTCCGGCCAGGATCAGGATCGCGAGGCCGGCCAACAGTGGGAGAAGGACCGTCAACAAGCCGCCCGGATTGCTGACCGGCCCCGGCGCACCAAAGGCCATGACGGACATCAGCAGCAACAGCAGGCCCAGACCTGCGATCAGCAGGGATCCCAGGATCAGGAGGAGTAAAGCGGTCATTTTCATGGTTGGAAGGTGGGTTGAAGCAGACTACTGGACATTTTGATTTCAGACATTCGACTTGGGCCAGTAAAGGCATGATATTCAATCTCTTCCGCAAATCTGTCCAATGTCCAATGTCAAAATGTCCAGTAGTCTGGGGTTGAAGTTGTCCTGCAAAGGAGCAGATAAAAAAGGCTTATCTATGATTTTCAACCCACGAATTCATTCGTGGGTTATGAGTCAATATCTTCTTTACCCAACCGATTTATCGGTTTTTGGCTTTGGTACTCTGCCAATCATCTCTACCTAAAGCGCTCGCTTATCCGCAGCCAGCCGGTGTTCTCGCCGCCTACGTCGCCAAAAAACACCGCCACATCGCCACATGGATCCTGCCATTACCGCAAGGGCTAACTTTACCGCCGCAGCGCTGCACACAAAACTTTTACTATGCATCAACCTTACCCATCCATCCGGCGAACCCCCCTGCTGATCGTACTCACCTGGCTGGCCTGGAGCAGTCTCCCGGCCCAAAACGCTTCCGTGAGCGGCCAACTGACCGAAACCGCCACCGCTGTCCCGCTGGGCTACGCCAGCGTACGCGTGCTCCAGCTGCCGGAGCAGAAACTGGTGGGCGGCACTTTGACCGATGCGGAAGGCCGGTTCACCGTCCCCCTGCCCCTGGGCAATTTTGCGGCGGAAATAGAATTTATCGGTTTTGAAACCATCAGAACCCCGGAATTTTCCCTGACCCAAGCCCGGCCCCGGCATGACCTGGGTACCTTACAGCTGGCCGCCGTCGCCCGGGCGCTCGGTGAAGTGGAGGTGACCGCCGAAAAAAGCACGATGGTGCTGGCGCTGGATAAAAAGATCTTCAACGTCGGCAAGGACCTGGCGAACGCGGGCGGGTCGGCCACCGACATCCTAACCAACATCCCCTCCGTCACGGTGGACCCGGACGGCAACGTCAAATTGCGCGGCAGCGATAATGTGCGCATCCTGATCGACGGCAAACCCTCCGGGCTGGTCAGTTTCAAGGGCAGCAGCGGTCTGCAGCAACTACAGGCCAGCATGATCGAGCGGGTGGAAATCATCACCAATCCTTCGGCCCGGTACGAGGCGGAAGGTGCCGCCGGGATCATCAATATTATTTTGAAGAAAGACCACAAGCAGGGTTTCAACGGCTCGGTCGAGCTCATCGCCGGACAACCGACTAATTTCGGGGCCGCCGCCAACCTCAATTACCGCCACCGCAAAATCAATTTTTTCATCAATTACGGTTTTTCCTACCGTGTTTCGCCGGGCCAGGGCCAGCTGTTCCAAGAGCGATGGGTCGGCGACACCACCTACCTGCTGCGGCAAACCACCACCAACGAATTTCGGGGGTTGAACAACAACATCCGCGGCGGACTGGATTATTTCTTCAGCGAAAATAGCATTCTGACCGCTTCGACCCTGTGGCGCCGCAGCGATGCGCAACGCCTGACCGCTATCCGCTATGAGGACTACCTGTTTAATCTACAGACTCCCCTCGGCTACACCCTCCGCCAGCAGGACGAAACGGAGGACGAGCCCAATGCGGAGTACGCGCTGGTGTACAAACGCAAATTCGGACGCGCGGGCCACGAACTGACGGCCGAAGCCAAATACCTGAATTACTGGGAGCACTCCGACCAGTCCTTTCCGCAGCAGACCTTTTTCCCGGACGGCACGGAAGACCTGGCCAAAGCCGTGTTCCAGCAATCGCTGAACGAGGAGTACGAAAATCAGTACCTGCTCCAGCTCGATTACCTGCAACCCGTGGGCAAGGATGGGAAGTTCGAGACCGGCCTGCGGAGCAGTTTCCGGGACATGGAGAACGATTACGTGGTGAGCGAGAAGAACACCGATGGCACCTTCAGCACCGTTCCCGGACTGGATAACGACTTCTTTTATAAGGAGAATATTAATGGCGCCTATCTCATCTATGGCAACAAACGGCGCAAGTTCTCCTGGCAAGGCGGCCTGCGGGCCGAACACACCGACGTAAATACCCGCTTGGCGGAAACGAACGAGGAAAACCCGCGCAATTACTTCAACTTCTTTCCCAGCCTCCACCTGACCTACGAACTCCCCCGGAACAATGCGGTGCAGTGGAGTTACAGCCGCCGCGTGCGCCGTCCGGTGTACAATGATCTAAGCCCATTCTCCACCTTCACCGACAGCCGCAACTTCTGGAGCGGCAACCCCGACCTCGATCCCGAATTCAGCGACGTGCTGGAACTGGGTTACCTGCGTTATTTTGAACAGGGCTCCCTGTCGTCCTCGGTCTATTTCCGCCACACCACGGACAAAATTGACCGCATCCGGCGGCTCGACGATGCGGGGAACGCCACCACGCGCCCGGAAAATCTGCGCCTGGAAAATGCGGTCGGCCTGGAGTTCGCTACCGCCTATTCACCCAAAAAATGGTGGAAACTGGACGGCAACTTCAATTTCTTCCACGCTACGGTGGACGGCAGCAACATCGAGGCGACTTACGGCGCCAGCACGTACAGCTGGTTCGCCCGGCTCAGCTCGAAATTTCTGCTGCCGCAAAACTTCGACTTTCAGCTGCGCGGCAACTACGAGGCGCCCCAAAAAACGGCGCAGGGCAGCCGTAAAGCCCTGTATTTCGTGGATCTGGCCGCCAGTAAAGACATTTTGCGCGGCAAGGGCACCCTCACCCTGAACGTGTCCGACCTGCTGAACAGCCGCAAATCACGGACCGTCATCGAAGGCGACAACTTCCGCAACGAAGGTACTTTCCAGTGGCGTCGTCGGCAGGTGAACCTGACTTTCAATTACCGGATCAACCAGGGTAAGCCGGCGGCCCGGAAAAAAGGGGAAGGAGAAGACGGGTAAAATGGCGTATTAGCCTTTTTACCTGACTAATTGCCAGCTGCTCCGTCCGCCGGGCGTAGTCAGCACGAGCACGTACCTACCGGACGACAGGCCGGGTGGCAGCCACAGGGACTGGGTGTGCCAGCCGGCTGTTTGGCGTTCCTGCCGGACGAACGTCCGGATAACTTTTCCCTGCTGGTCATACAGGTCTATCGAAACCGGTTCGGCGCTGTCCAGCGAATATTCAACCGTAATGACTTCTGCGGCAGGATTGGGATACATCAGTGCTGCATGACTGGAGAAAGGCGCATCCGCCAAGCCCACGACCGGCCCTGGCAGGTAGCGGGCCAGGGCAAAATCATTACTGCTGGAACCGCCCGCCGCAACGATTTTCCCATCAGCCTGGATGGCCACGGCGAAGGCCTTGTCATTCCCCACCTGGAAGGCGGTGGTCACTTTGCCGAAACCGGCATCCAGGCTGCCGTCCGGGTGGTAGCGGACCAGCGCAAAACGAAAGCTTTCGAAAGTGGTGATGTAGGAATAACCGGCCACGACCAGTTTGCCGTCGGCCTGCAGCGTGACGGCCTGGGCAATATCTTGTACCCCGTTGATAATGGTGACCGTTTTTCCGTCCTGGCTGAAGCTGCTGTCCGGCGTCCCATTGGCCAGGTAGCGTACGACGGCCATGGATTGCAGGGTGTTGCCCGCCTGTGTATAGCCGGTGACCACAATTTTTCCATCGGGCTGGAGCAGCATCGCCTGGCCAAAGTCATTGAATCCGCTGATGTCGGTGAACTGCAGGCCCTGGAGACCAAAATCCGGGTCCAGGCTTCCGTCCGGCAGGTACTGCGCCAAGGCAAAGTCGAAATAAGTGCCGTGTTGCGCGTAGCCGGCCGCGATGATTTTTCCATCGGGCCGGACGGTCACCGCCAGGGCATGGCTATTGATAGAATCGACGGCGGTAGTGATCACGCCGCCCTGGCCGAAGCTCGTATCCAGCACGCCCTGCGCCGTGTAACGGGCCAGCGCGAACACCCCCAGGTCCGGTTCCGGGTAAGCCGTGCCGGCCACGATGATCTTGCCATCTGCCTGGAGCGCCACGGCCCATCCATCATCTCTGCCGGGCATAATGGCCGTTGTTTGGCGGCCATTGTTGCCAAACGACGGGTCCGGATCGCCATTTTCCAGAAAACGCGCCACGGCGAAGTCGGTCATACTGCCATTGGCAGCACAGCCGGCCACGATTATTTTTCCATCGGGCTGGAGGAGCATCGAGCGCCCGTAGTCGATCCCGGCATTGAAATCCAGGGTACGTTTACCACCTTGCCCGAAACCAGCGTCCAGCGATCCGTCGGGATGATAGCGCGCCAGCGCAAAGTCCTGGCTGTTAACGCCTGTAGCATAGCCGGCCGCTACAATTTTCTGGTCGGGTTGGACAGCCAGGCCCAGCACAAATTCCATACCCGCGGGCAGGAAGGCGGTAGTGACTTTGCCATCCATATCGAAGGTGGCGTCCAGTGTTCCGGCTTGCGGGAAAAGCGGTTGAACGAAGGCGAAAAGAAAGAACAGCAGGGTACAGGATGCAGTTTTCATAGCGTCTGTTGGAAGTAGTTGTGCAGGTAGGGGGCCTTGATTTTTCACAAAAAATATTTGCAAAATACGGTCCTTTTAAAGCAAAAAACGGACTTTCGACCAAAGATCGGCCTTTTATTTTGCCATTGATGATTTCTTTCAGGAAAAAAGTACGTCATTTAACCCGGTTCGGATCAAGGCGTAATGCTCCTGATGACGGCCATAATATGAAAGGCAAAATAACGTCCGACCATGCAAAAAATAATCAAAAAAGCAAGCAATCCGGATTCCGCCCAACACCGGAGATCAGGAAATTCCTACCACCTGACGGCGGAAGAGATCGACCAGTACCGCGAGCAGGGCTACCTGATCCTGAATGAGGTACTGACGGAAGCGGAAGTGGCCAGCCTGGATCCCTGGTTCGAGCATTTTATCTCCGGCCGGGAACCGGACATGGGCCGCGATTTTTGCGACATGAGCCAGCCCTACGGTACGCCCGTCAGCGAATTCAAGCTGGTGAACGCCATGCTGCCCAGCAAGTACCGCCCGGAACTGGTGAACAATATTTTCTTTCAATTGGCGCAAAGCATCGCCGGCCAGCTGTACGCCGGGCAGTCCGCCATGGACTACGAGCAGTTCCTGGCTAAAAAGCCCAATCAGGAGCAGGCGGAATTCGCCATGCACCAGGACCTGGGATACTGGCCGAAAACCAGCAACACCTGGACGGCCACTTTTTCGCTGGCCCTGAGCGATGCGGACGTGGAGAATGGCTGCCTGCAGGTGGTGCCCGGCAGCAATAAAGAACCGGCCCTCCGGGCGCACCGTCCGAAAGACTATGGCCAGGCCGGCGAGGAAGCGGCCAGCCGGGACGACTCCCATACCCTCGTCATCGA
>JBKJKS010000260.1:0-2501 GCA_046597295.1 Saprospiraceae bacterium | reverse complement strand
TTGATAAATCGCCATACTAAGAATCCCAAACTTGGTTACTGTGATAAATGTGGCAAACCACAATTAGCCCAGTTGCGTTCGCATTTAGATGAAGAAAAAAAGATAGTAAATGAAGAAATAAAAAAAATACAAAGTGCAATTCAAATACTTACAATTAATGCTCCTGCCGAATGGAAAATACAACCGATTGGAATGGCAACTTCTCAGATTGCTATTGGCACGGGTGTCCTTACCGAATTATCAGCCAGCTTTAACGACTTTCTTGGCAGGCCTTCAAATGCACTTGGTGGAAAAATTGCTTATGGAGAGGAGTTATGTAAAGCTCAGCTTAGAGTTAAGTGCTTGAATATGGGGGGAAACGCAATTATTGGTGCTGATATAGATTATTCAGAACTTGGTCCACCAAACAATATGATAATGGTTGCGATACAAGGCACAGCAATTAAAGTTATTAATTACAAAGAAGTATTTGAACCAGAAAGGGTAACTTATATAGATTCATTGATGGATCTAATGGCAAGGAAAAAATCCCTGGATGGATAATAAGTTACGCTCAGTTTCTTTACTGGCATCATAATAGCCAAGCTTTGGACAAATCGGAACTCTACTGTTTCTCCCTCCCTGGTTCTTCCATCTCCTCCGCCTGCCCCTCCAATGCCTCCGCCTTTTCCACCTGCCTATCCGACCGGTACACCCCTGCCCACTTACCCAGCATGGCCGCATAGTGCTGCCGGATAGCGGCGCATCCTGTAGGGCCAGCGCGGCGCGCGCGTTTTCGCGGGAGTAGTTGGGCTTTTGCCGGACTTCCTGTACAAAAATGGCGTCCTCCAGCGTCTTGGCCACGTAGGCCAGGTTGGAAGTAGCGAACAATTGCTCGTTTGGCTGGCGTCGTTGTACCTCCGCCGTCAGGTGTTCGGTCAGCAGGGTTTGCAGCGAAACGCGCTGACCCTGGCGTTCCAACGTGGCCACTTCGGGGCCGAGCACGAGGATGCACTCGCAGTTGTGGAGGGCACGGACGAGGTTAGGCCAGGCGATGGTAGGTGGGGAAGATTCGATCATTTGGATAAAAATAAGGGCTGGCAACTACGGCTTTTCCGGCTTTCGTTTATGGCCCCCCTTTTTTTGGTTGAAAACTAGGGTCAACGCTGACCAGTTACCCACCCATTTTGCGGAAGCAGCCATTTAACCGGGCAGCATCCACTGCGCCGGGCGTATCTTTTTGCCGTTTTCAAAACTAAATCAGCGAAAGAATGCGCAAACTGCCCGGGTACATCATCGTACAAATCTTATTCGTCATTGGTCTCCATTTCATGGCCCACGCCGAGGCCCACGCTGCCGTTTATCCCACCTTGCCGCAGCTATACATGCAAACGGACTACGCCCCGCCAGTCGGCGGACAGATTTTTACCGTCAATTCCACCGCCGCGTTCAAATCGGCCCTGCTCGCCGCTCAGCTGGGAGACATCATCGAGCTACAGGCTGGAACCACTTTTACCGGTCCGTTTATCCTGCCCAATAAAACTTCGGGAACGGGCTGGATTTACATCCGTTCGTCCGCCTATGCCAGTTTGCCGCTGCCTTGCACGCGGGTCAGCCCAGCCGATGCGGCCAATATGCCCAAGGTCGTGGTGGCTGCCGGCAGCGGCGGCGCAGTCCAAACCACTGCCGGCGCGCACCATTACCGGTTTGTCGGCATCGAGTTCAAACCGGTGGCCGGTCAGTTTGTGTACAACGTCGTCCAGATCGGCAATGGCGAAACTACCGTCGCCAACCTGCCCAACCACCTGGTGATCGACCGCTGCTACATCCACGGCGATCCGGTGGCCGGCAGCCGCCGGGGCGTGCTGCTGAACGGCGCCTACGTGGCCGTTATTGATTCCTACGTGTCCGATTGCAAGGAGGACGGCGCCGATAGCCAGGCGCTGGCGGGCTATAGTACCACCGGACCCATCAAGATCGTGAACAACTACCTGGAAGGGGCCGGCGAGAACGTCATTTTTGGCGGAGCCGATCCGAGCATTCCCAATGCCGTCCCTTCCGATATCGAGATCCGCTGCAACCTGTTTTTCAAACCCCTGCCCTGGATGGCACAGGCCTGGGACATCAAGAACCTGCTGGAATTCAAGAATGCCCAGCGCGTGCTGGTCGAGGGAAATCGCTTCGAGAACTGCTGGCCCAACGCACAAAGCGGATTTGCCCTGCTGCTGACCCCGCGTAACCAGAATAACACGGCGCCCTGGTCGGTGGTGCAGGACATCACTATCCGGCTGAATACATTCGTGAACATTGCCCAGGGCATCAATATGTCCGGCTATGACGCGCCCAACGTCAGCCAGCGCACGTCGCGTATTCTCATTCAGAACAACGTATTGAACGTGAACAACTTGGGCATGGGCGGCGACGGCCGTTTGTTCCAGGTGTTGAACGGGCCCACCGACGTCATCTTCGACCACAATACCGGATTTTGTACCAATGCGTACATGGTGTCGGACGGATCGCCG